>JBDNCR010000034.1:0-9425 GCA_046719555.1 Verrucomicrobiia bacterium
CTTGAAGACCTCTCGCCCAGCCATGAACATTTTCGGAAGGCACAGTCCGTTTTGGGGCTGGCCAAGACTAACGTTGTTGTAGGCGTGGTTCAGGTGAAGCATGGCGTGATGGGACCCGTTGGAACCAAGGTCGAACGCCAAGATGCCCGGGCGATCTTCGCGGCGCTGCAAGACCACGGCGCCGGCACCGTCGCCAAAGAGAACACAGGAGGCGCGGTCGTTCCAATCAACCACCGCGGAGAGCCGTTCGGTTCCAACAAGGAGGACATTGCGCGCCGTGCCCGCCCGAAGAAACTGGTCGGCGACGACCAGCCCGTAAAGAAAGCCGGAGCAGGCCGCCTGGAGATCAAAGGCGGCGGCGCGGGTGGCGCCGATTTTGTGCTGGATGAAACAGGCGGTCGAGGGGAAGGCCGCGTCACCCGTGACGGTGGCAACCAGAATCAGATCGATGTCGGCAGGATTCAGTCCAGCACCCTCAAGGGCCTGACGAGCAGCCGCCGCTCCCATATCGCTGGCGAGTTGACCCGGAGCCGCAATGCGGCGTTCTCGAATGCCGGTGCGGGTGACAATCCATTCGTCGGTGGTGTCGACCATTTGCTGGAGGTCGGCATTGGTCAAGACCCGTTCAGGCAGACACATGCCGGTGGAGACGATGCCGGTGGGGGAAGAGGAGAGAAGGGGCATGGGTTTGATCCGAAATAAGCTAGGGACGAGTCAGAAGTTGGGTTTGGGCAATTTCCGAGATGATTTTGGTGTTCACGCCGAGGTCGATGGCTTCGGATGCAACCCGAAGGGCGTTAACGATGGCCAGCACGGAAGAGGAGCCGTGGGCCTTAACGCAAATGCCGTTGACGCCAAGGATGAGAGCCCCGCCGTATTCGTCGGCTGAGGTCCGCTTCTTGACGGCTCGGAAGGCACCCCGGGCCAGAAAGGCACCGGCCATACGGATCGGGTTCCGGGTGATTTCTTCTTTCAGCCAGCCAAAGGTGGAGCGAGCAAGATCTTCGCAGGTTTTCAGAACGATATTGCCGACGAATCCGTCGCAGACCACGACGTCCACGTGACCTTCAAAGAGGGAGTGTCCCTCGACGTAGCCGAGGAAATCAACCGGGGCCTGTTTGAGCAGTGGTAAAGTCTGGCGGGTCAGCTCGTTGCCCTTGGTTTCTTCGGTTCCATTGGAGAGAAGACCGACTTTGGGGCTGGGTCGGCGGATGATGTGTTTGCAAAAGATGGAGCCCATGATGGCAAAGTCGCGCAGGTGCTCCGGGCGGGCATCGACGTTGCCCCCCGCGTCAATTAGAAGAAAAACTCCGGTGGCCGAGGGGAGAATGGCCGCAATGCCCGCGCGATCGACTCCAGGAAGGTTGCGCAGCTTGATGGTGGCCGCAGCAACCAGGGCCCCGGTGTGCCCGGCCGAGACGATGGCGTCCGCGGCCCCTTCTTTAACCAGGTCGATGGCCCGGACCAGGGAACTGTCTTTTTTGCGCCGGACCGCATCGACGGCACCTTCGGTCATCTCAATGACTTGGGAAGCGTGGTAAAGGTGGAGCCGCTCATCCGGCTCACGGCGGCGGGTCAGGAGTTCTGCGCGGAGCCGATCTTCATCGCCCACCAGAATAATCCGGTCGATGGACGGGAAGCGGTCAAGAGCCTCAATCGCGGCGGCGACGGGATGGTGGGGGGCGTGGTCCCCGCCCATGGCGTCGAGCGCGATTCTCATGGGTCCGCAGGTGCGGGATTAACCTTTGACGGAAACCGAAAGGACTTGGCGCCCGCGATAGAGCCCGGTCTTGGGATCCACGCAATGGCCGAGATGGCGGTTGCCGGTTTTCTTGTCAACACGGAGCTGGAGTGGCTCGCGACGGTTGGCGGCGCGACGACTCCGCTGTTTCATTTTGGAGACTTTTCTCTTGGGGACGGCCATGACGGTTTCTTTCTACTTCTGCTTGTCGTTGAGTTGGTTAAGCGCTTCCCACGCCTCGTTCCGGTGCCATTCGGCAAAGGTATCTGGGCCTTCGCGATAGGTGGCCCCGGTGATCGGGCAGCGCTGCTCAGGATCGAGAGCGCACGCCGGAGCCATCGGAAGGGCGAGGAGAGTATCTTCACGAATCCGCTCCGTCAAGTCGAGGATTTCAAGGCCCGCCGCCTCGTAACTGACCGCAAAGGACTCGATCCGAACCGCCCACGGAATCGGTTCCAAACAACGGGCACAGGCCACCTTGAATTCGAGGGCAAACCATCCGGTCACCAGAAATTCCGGCCCGGTCCGCTCAATGCGGAAAGCATACCGAAGGGGCCCCGGGTGGAGGAAGACCTCACCCGGCAGATCATAAGGAGCCACAGGCACTTCCCCCTCGAGGGTGAGCCCCTCCTCAGGGAACAATCTTACGTCGATCTTCACGGACGGGCCTTTCGTTCTTCAAGGGCCCGCTGAACGCAAGCGGGCACAAAGGGAGAGATGTCACCCCCGAGCCGCGAGATTTCCTTGATGATCCGGGAGCTCAAATAGGTGTAACTCTCTTTGGGCATGAGAAAGATGGTCTCCAATTTCTCATCGAGCTTGCGGTTCATCAGCGCGAGCTGAAATTCAAACTCAAAGTCCGAAACCGCACGCAGCCCACGAATCACCGCACACGCTTCCCGACTCAGGGCGTGTTGCACCAAAAGGCCGGAAAATGGCTCGACCCGGAGCCGGGCGGATTCCGGAAGGTCTTGGACGGCTTCTTCCACCAAGCCCACCCGCTCCGCTAAGGTGAACGTGGGATGTTTGGCCTCGCTGGCTGCCACGGCCAGGATGACCTCATCAAACAACCCAAGCGCACGTTGAGCAATGTCCAGGTGGCCGTAGGTGATCGGGTCAAAGGTTCCGGCATACATGGCGATCCGCTTCACAGCGGCGAGCATGAGCCATGCGAGCCTGGGGGGAAGCCTGAATTTCATCCTTTTTTCCGTAAAATGTCCGGGTAGGCTTTAACCATGCAACGCTGGGGTCTCGTCTTGACCATGCTCGGGAGTGCCGGACTCGTCTGGGCTCAGCCGGTCGATCCGAACCATCCGATGCTCCGAGTGGACGAGAACAAAGAGCTCAAGATGCGGATGTTCAACGCCAAGTCGTTGGACCCCAAAATGTCGGTCTATAACCAGACATCGGCTCCGAAGCTGGACAGCCGATTCTCCAAAACAATTCCGGTGAAGGAGGCCGACAACCTTTCCAAGGGTCGGAGCGCCGAAGCCTTAGGCCAACGGCGCTGGAGCGGAGCGGCTGAGGAGACCCAGGTGTCCATGTCCCGCTGGGATCAGCAGAAATCGTCTTTGAATCGACGCGCACAAATCGATGGAGCCGGACAGGAAGGCCCGAAGGCAGCCACCGGTCTCTCGACACGGATGGAGCAACCCAAGGTCTATCTCGGGCCGGAAAATCCCAAGGCACGCCCCGAGCAGGAGGTGATCCGTAACACGCTGGGTTCGATCCAGAACGTGGAAGAACTCGCCCAGCACCAATTAAGCCCGTCCGAGATCCGCAAACTGTTGATGACGCCGGAGCGGGTGCGGAAAGCCGAGGCGGCGGATCAAGATTCGGGCATCACGTTCGATGTCGCGCCCCGCGCCATTCCGGTGCCCAAAGAACGCTAACGGCTCAGAATCCCCGATCTGTCGGGGAAGATCTCCATCCAGGGAAAAGATCCAGCTGCACCGAGGCGCAGCAGAGCAACTCCGCGCTTGTTCGGGAACGTTCGCTGTGGCATCACGAACAGCTCATGTCCGACGTTGTCCGCACGCGATTCGCTCCCTCCCCCACCGGTCTGCTCCATATTGGAGGTGCCCGCACCGCCTTGTTCAATTGGCTCTATGCCCGGGCCAAAGGAGGAACGTTCATCCTCCGGATCGAGGATACCGATGCGGCCCGGAACACGCCAGAAGCGGTGGCCGTCATCTTTCAAGGCCTGCAATGGCTTGGTTTGGACTGGGACGAGGGGCCGCTGCCGGATGGCTCATCGCGCGGAGAGCGGGGCCCCTACTTCCAAAGTCAGCGTGGAGAGATCTATCAGCGCTACATCGAACAACTGTTGCAGGAGGGGAAAGCCTATGAAGCGGAGGGCGCTGTCCGGTTTAAAATCCCCAAAACGCCATGCGTGGTGCCCGATCTCATCTGCGGAGAGGTCACGTTCGATCGGACCATGCATCCAGACCTCGTCATCCGGAGAAAGGACGGCTCGCCCGTTTTCCATCTGGTGAACGTCGTCGATGATCTGGAAATGGGGGTCACGCACGTGATTCGTGGGGAAGATCACTTGTCCAACACGCCCAAGCATCTGGCCCTCTTCGAGGCCTTCGGCGCCAAGCCACCCCACTACGCCCACATTCCGCTGATCCTGAATTCCAACGGATCCAAGATGAGCAAGCGGGATGAAGGCGCATCCATCGAAGAGTATATCGCCCGGGGCTACCTACCCGAAGCCGCGCGAAACTATCTCTGTCTGCTCGGTTGGTCCCCCAAGGATGATCGCGAACTTTTGCCGATCGAGGAGGTGATCGCCAAGTTCGATCTCTCGCAAATCAAGCGAAGCAACGCCCGGTTTGACCTGAACAAATTGTTCTGGGTCAACGGGGAGTATTGGAAACAGATGCCCGATGCGGATTACCTCGCCTTCGGCCGGAAGTTGATGCAAGCCCACGGACAACAACCCGACGCCTTCGACCCCGCCTACATCGACGGGGCGCTGCGGTTAATCCGGGAAAAAATCAAAATTGGCCGTGACGTGCCCGAGTGGATGAACCCTTTTTTGACCGAAGACTTTCCTTACGACGAGGCCGCGACCATCAAGGTGCTCCGAACTGCCGGGGCGCGTGAGCGGTTGACCGCGATTCGGGAAACCCTGGCTGCTCTGCCAACCTGGACCGCCGAGACATGCGAGGAAGCCATGAAAACGTTGGCCGAGTCTCTGGGGGTGAAAACCGCCGCCCTGGTCCATCCCTGCCGGTTAGGAGTGTCCGGACAGCCGGTCGGTCCATCGCTCTATCACATGCTCGAGCTTATGGGCCGGGACCGGACGTTGGCGCGCCTGGACCGGACCCTGGCTCAAAGCGGCCTGTTTGGTTCGTAGGCGGCCAGGGCAAGACCAGTTGAGTCGATGGGGCTGTGAGCCCAAGCACGCCCAGTCCGATGAGCCGCAGGGGGCGACAGACCAAATGATGAAGGCGCAGCAGATGACAGGCGCGCCGATAGATTTCACCTGCCTCATCCACCGGTTCCGGAAAACTCTGCTGGCGGGTGAGCGTGGTGAAGTCCGAATAGCGGACCTTCACCCGGACCGTGCGGGCGGCGAGGTTTTCCGCGCGGAGCTTGGCTTCAATCTCGGCCGCTTGCTGCCGCAGGACCGCCCGGAGAACTGGTCGGGAATCGGTGTCACGGGCAAAGGTCGTCTCACTACTGATCGATTTGCTCATCTCCACTTCCGCCACGGGGCGATCATCGTCTCCCACGGCGTATCGGCGTAGGGTCTCGCGAAACGATCCGAGCGTGTCCGGCAGCTCCGCCGGCCGATCTTGAAGATCAGCCACCGTGTGGAACCCAGCAGCGCCCAGGGCGGCGGCCGTAACCGCTCCCACGCCGTGGAGGCTGGCAACGGGCAGCGGACGAAGAAAGGCCAGGATCTCCGACGGCTTGACCAAGGTGAACCCATCCGGCTTGTCCCGATCACTGGCGAGCTTGGCCAGCAGTTTGTTGCAGGACAGGCCAACGCTGGCCGTCAACCCACGCTCGGTGCGGATCGCCGAACGCAGGTCACGGGCGCGGGGGATCGCATCAAGAATCCGTTGGTCCGCATCGGTCGTCGGCGGCACCATCTCGGTCCAGTCGAGGTAGGCCTCATCAATCGAGACCTGTTGGATCCGTCCCCCAAACCGCTCAAGGATGGCCCGAATCCGCATCGACTCTTCACGGTAAACCGCCATTCGGGGCCGAACGAAAATCGCCTCGGGGCAGAGCCGGACGGCAGTCCGGGACGGCATGGCAGAACGAATGCCAAAGGCCCGGGCCTCGTAGCTGGCGGCACAGACCACGCCACGCCGATCCGGACTGGCTCCGACAACCACGGGCCGACCCCGCAATTGCGGCTGATCCCGCTGTTCGACCGACGCGAAAAAAGCGTCCATGTCGAGATGCAAAATTACCCGGGTCCGATCCAGAATCACATCCAACCGAGGACGCGGGCCACCAAGACACCAAGAATCAGACAAACCGCACCCATAGCGAGGACCTGAAGTTTGATCTGGCGGCGCCGAACCCGCAGTTCAGAGCCCGAGGGGCGCACCTCGTGAGCCTGGGACGGTTCCGGTAGGTCCGGAAAGGTAAGTTTGGTGGCGGGCGGTGTCGACGCCGGTTGGACAGGCGGGGCCCCCAGCCCGGCTTCAATTCGCCGGGCCTGGTCCTCGAGTTCACGGGCCTCGCGCTCGAGGCGCCGCATCTCAGCTTCCAACGGGTCTCGCGATGACGGAAACAGCCCCATCGGCCGGACTTTGCTAGCGAGCAGCGATCAGGGCAATCAGAATCACCAAAAGGATCAGGAGCGGAAGGGTGAAGGCGAACCCACGTCGGACCATCTCAAAGAAGGAGGGCGAGCCCAAGGGATCCCCTTCAACCGCAGGCTCTTCCTCGGCCGGGACCGGTTCACCGCTTAGATCGCGTCCAGACAGGGCATCAATGCGGGCCCGGAATTGGGCGTAGATCGCGCGGGCATGGTCAATTTTACTCAGAGAACGGTTCAGCGTTTCCTCATCCCAACTGGTGGGATCGATCGACTCGATTTCTTTCAAGTTCTCATCGAAAGACTGGCGGGAAAGCTGGATTTGTTCGACTTCACGTCGCGCCTCATGCTCGGCCCGTTCAAGCAGAGCCAGGCCGCGAGTAAACTTCTCCCTCAACAACCGCTGCCCTTCGGTAATCTCTTTGCGGCGGGCGTTGAGTTCTTCGAGGTGCTTTTTGCGCTCCTCCAACTCGGTTTGTTTCCGTTTAAGATCAGCCAGGAGCTGTTGTTGCTGAATCAACTGCTCCTCAGGATTGGCCGAGAGCAGGTCGGGTTCTTCGTCAGGGATACGAGAGCGCGGAGTAGGCATAGGTGGTTTACGGCAGAGTCAGTTCCTGGCCAGGGCGCAGGTTTTTGCTATCCCCGGCAAGAATCGGGTTGGCATCCAAGATTCTTTGAATCCCGCCCCGAACGTCGCCGGGGTAATGTTTGGAAGCAATTCTCCAAAGGGTCTCGCCCGATCGAACGGTGTGAATCCGAGGCCCTCCAACCGAGGCCGTGGCCGGCACCGGCTGGACGTCCTCCACCGCGGCAACTTCAGCCAGAGGAGGAGCCATCTCCTCCACAGGCTCCGGAGCCGGAGGCGGGATGGTGGACGTGGCCAGGGGCGCAAGCGGGGGTGGAGGAAGGGCCGGAGACGCCGGGGAAGCGCCGGCCTTGGCCAAAGCGGCTTCAGCCCGCGCCAGTTGTTGCTTTAACTCCACGTTCTCGCGCGAAATCCGGGCAATCTCCTCGGCATTAACCAGGCCAGAGTTCGGCAGGGTGAGAAGGAAATCAATTTTTGCCTTCTCGATCAGCGTCTGAACATGCTGGGCCTGAGGCGCATTGGGCCGGGCGCTCAGAAACTTCTGAAAATGGTAGATCGACGCGACATGATCTCCCAAACGGTCGCCGTAGATCATGCCCATCTCAAAATGGGCCCGAACCACCTTGGGATTCTCCTTTAATGCCCGCTCATAGGCTTCGATCGCCCCGTAGTAGTCCGAAGCTCGAACCGCATCCGAAGCCCGTTTGAAATGAGAATTGCGTTCGTCCTCAAACTCAGTGCCAATCGGAGGCGGGGTGCACCCGGTCACCAACGCAACCAAGCCGAGAGCAACGGCAGTCCGAAACGTCATCCGGGCATGATGCCTTCCCGCCTCAAGATTCCGCAAGGGGGAAAGAAGCCCGCCCCCGGCCCCGAATCCCGCAGGTCCCACCCGATTTTCCCGCCAGCCGGAGAGAAGGCACCTCCTAGGGACGATAGGTGCGCCCCTTCCAAGTGACCGATCCTCGAGCACTCTGAATCCACGAATTCATCGCAATGCAGAGGGCCAAAAACTGACCCGCCGGATGCAGAGGCACCGAGACCCAAGGATGCCGGTATCGGAACGCCAAAAAACCGCGCAAGGCGAGGATCACGACAACCTGAGCCACAACCACCGGCAGCCACGATGCCCCCCAAACCAACCCAACGAACAGCCAGGCGAACGGGGCCAGCAGAAAAATAACCTGAATGATCCCCAAAGCCACAAAGCTGCCGACCGAATCCTCAAAACCGGCCCGAAGATTTTTGGTGAAGCCTTCCCACACCTCAGCGAAACAGGTATACATCCGGCACCGAATCAACCCGGTCCCATCCCCGTTCACCAGACCAAAGCCCCGCGTCTTAATCTCCCGACCCAGGGCCACATCCTCCACCAAATGCGCTCGCACCGTCCGATGTCCGCCAATGGCCTCGTAGGCCGAGCGGCGGAACAGAACAAACTGTCCGTTGGCAACCCCCAAGCTCCGGTGACGAAACGGAAGCCACTGCGGAAGAAAAAGCAGGATGAGAACGTGGACAAACGGAAGGATCAAGACTTCGCTCCAACTACCCGTGATCTGGTGCGGCCAGAGAGAGAGAAGGTCGGCGCGGCGACCCTCGAGTTCAGCCACTGCGGCCGAGACCGAGTTCGGCGCGTGCACCGTGTCTGCGTCGGTAAACAAAAGGAGTTGGCCCTGGGCCGAGCCCGCCAATTGCCAGCACGCCCACGACTTCCCCGTCCACCCTTCCGGTAAAGATGCCCCCTGCATCAAGGTCAGTCCCGGCTGACGGGCCATCCGCTCCCGGACCACCGCCCCCGTGCCATCGGTGGAATGATCATCCAACACCCGCCATTCGAGATGCGGGTAGTCCTGCGCCAACAAAGAATCCAAACAAGCCGGCAGCCGATGCTCCTCGTTCCGAGCAGGAATCAGAATGGAAACCAGCGGCACCCCGGAATCACCAGGCCGGGCCAATCGAGGCCGACGAAAGACCCGCAGATTAAGCACCAGGTTGGCCGAAAAACCGACCAGACCAAGAAGCACCCCCAAGTGGAACCAGACGAAAACATCCATAAAGACCGACTCAATTGGCAGGATCGAACCCCTCGAGCCGCCCCGTGCAGGCGCGCTTAACCCATTCCCAGCGTTTATTGACCGAAAGGCGGGGGGCCACCAGAAAGTCAAATCCAGGCGGAGGCACCTCTTGTTCCCAGGCCTCACCGAGGCGGTCCCGGAGGCTGGTGAGCATGGTCCCCACAGCCTGATCGCTCAGCCCAGCCCCCGGAATCGGGGGATCGACCCAGATCCAAGCTTCTGGCTTTTGCTCGCGAC
>JBDNCR010000340.1:0-2901 GCA_046719555.1 Verrucomicrobiia bacterium
GACGCGAACGACTTTGGATCGGTCGGACTTGGTGCTGAGCGTGTTTATGCCGTTGGTGGATGACCGGGGGCGCACGTTTGGGGCAACCGGTTTGGATGTGAGGCCGGGTCGGGTGATCAAGGGCTCGTTGTTGCCGAAGAGTTGGCAGGGGCATTTGAGGGTGTTGTTGGTTCGCGGTGAGGAGGACCCCCCTGGGTTGGTGGTGCTGGCGGAGCAGAGGGAGGGGGAGGAGGGGCAGGCCTGGCAGGTTCATGGAGAGTCGGCAAGGTTGACGGTGGCTGACCCGAGGGATTTGCAGGCGATGGTGGACGGGATTCGGGCGGGACGCTCCGGGGTGGTGGAGATGGATTTTGAGGAGCGGCCGACGATCTGGGCGTTTGCCCCTTCGGCGATCGAGCAGGATGTTTTGGTGTTGATGATTCCGGAGGCGGCGGTGGTGGATGAGGCGCGAGGGGTGCAAGATTATGTTTGGGGCCGGGTGTATGTGTTTGTCTCGGCGACGTTGGTGGTTTTTTTTGTGCTCGCGGGGCTGGTGGTGCTGGTTTCCTTTGTCTGTTCGGCGGCGTTTACGCGGCCGCTTTACGCGATTATGGAGACGGTGGTCAGCTTGGCGGACGGGGATTTCAAGGCCCGGGCCGAGGTGCGGACGCGGGACGAACGACAGACTTTGGCGGAGGCGGTGAATGCGTTGGCTCCGGCGTTGGAGGAGCATGTGGAGCTGAAACAGTCGTTGCAGTTGGCTGATGCGGTGCAACACCATTTGTTGCCGGCGGCGCCGATTCAGATGGGGGATGTGGTGGTGGCCGGGTCAGCGGTCTATTCGGCAGAGACGGGTGGAGATTATTTTGACTATACCTTGGTGGAGGGACCTTTGGGGCAGGCGGTGGCCGTGGCGATTGGAGATGTTTCCGGTCATGGGATTGGTTCGGCCCTCTTGATGGCGACGGGGCGGGCCTTGTTACGAGGAGAGGCGCGGCAGGCGCGAGATTTGGGGGAGGCTGTGGGGGTGGTGAATGATCAGTTGGTGAGCGATGCTTCCGGGGGACAGTTCCTGACGCTTTTCTGTTTATCGTTGGTGCCGAATACCGGTCATTTGCGGTGGACATCGGCGGGACATGATCCGGCGTTGGTGTTCAATCCGGTGACGGGTCAGTTTCGAGAATTGGCAGGAGGAGGGCTGGCGTTGGGGATTATGCCGGGACGAAGGTATGAGACTTTTTCGGGGGTGTTGGCGTTGGGTGAATGGATCATTTTGGCGACCGATGGGGTGTGGGAGGCCAGGCGGAAGGATGGTGAAATGTTTGGAAAAGATCGGTTGCGGGAGGTCATTCGGGCTCAGGGCGAATCAACGGTGAGGGAGATGATTGAGGCGATCCTGGCAGCGGTGGCAGAGTTTCGAGGGTCGGAGACGCAGCAAGATGACATCACGGTGGTGGCGGTGCGACGGAGGACCGAGGAGGTGGGGTGAAGAGGCCGTCGTTTGCGGTAGTGTGTCGGTCCTTTGGACAGCCGGGTGGGGCGGAGAACTGGGCCCGGCAGCAGGCGCGGGCACTGGCGGCGACCGGGCGATTCGATCTGCATGTGGTGTGCGCCGAAGAGGGCCGTTTGGAGGGGCCATGGCAGCTTCACTCGGTGCCGACACCGCGGGTGACCGGTTTTTGGCACAAATGGGAGTTTGCCTGGCGGGTGCGCCGGATTTTGGAGCGGTTTCGGTTTGATTGGGTGCACACCCATGATCCGGTTCCGGGGGCAACATTCGCCACGACGGGTCCACCGCAGGCGTTTTGGGCCAGGGAGGTTCGCGGCAAGCGCTTTCCGGGGTTGAATGACCGGGTGCACATGAGTTTGGAGCGTCGGATGTTTGTCCACCCGCGATTTCAGTTGGCGCTGCCGATGTCGCGACGGGTGGAGTCGGAAATCCTTGGGGCCTATCCGATGTTGAAAGGCAAGACACGGGTGATCACCCCGTTACCGGAAGGTCCATTGCCGGAGGAAAATGAGGTGAAACGGCTCCGGGCTGAGCATCGGGAGAGGCTGGGTTTGGATGAAGGGGAGCGGTTGATTTTGTTTGTGGGCAATAATTTTAGGTTGAAGGGGTTGCAGCATGTCATCGATGCGATGGGGGAGGAGCGGCAGGCGGGCCGGTTGTGGCGTTTGGTGGTGGTGGGACGGGGCGATGCGGCTGAATTTACTCGGATGGCAAGAATTTTTGGGGTGGGGGAGCAGGTCCAGTTTGCGGGGTTGGAGTCGGGGTCGATGCTTCGTTGGTTTGCGGCGGCGGATGTGTTGGCGTTGCCGTCAAAGTTTGAGACTTTTGGAATGGTGGTGCCGGAGGCGATGCGGGCGGGTTGTGCGGTGATGGTGACGGAGACCGTCGGGGCGGCGGATCTGGTTCAGGATGGGGAAACGGGCTGGGTCATCCGATCGGGTTTGGAGATGGCGCAGGCTTTGTCGATAGCGTGGGGGGCGGATCTCCGGGCGATGGGGGAGAAGGCTCGATTGAGGATGAGCGATGGGCGGAGTCGGGAGGCACTTGTGGCACCTTTGTTCGAGGTGATTTTTGGGTCGAAGTGAGGAGACGTTGCCTACAGCTAAATGATTACATTCAAGCTGATGACCGTTCTGGAGCGTCAGATGCCTTATTCGATAGATTTTGGGGAGTGGGGCTTGTCGTCGAGCACCGCTGTTGATAGCTGGTTTTAACGTTTTTGAGGTATGATGGTTTTAACTTTGAATAACAAATCTCCCGATGTGGAGGTGTTGGCGCAGATCGCAGAGGAATCACCGCAGGTCGGCGAGGTGATGGAGACGGTGACGTTTGCTCAGGTGCTCGCCCATGCTCGGGAGGATGATCCGGCGTTGTTGATCATTCAGGCGGAACCGGATTCCCAAGAGACGCTG
>JBDNCR010000341.1:0-2901 GCA_046719555.1 Verrucomicrobiia bacterium
CTTCGATTCGCTCAGCATCCAGATCCACCACCGACCTCTCCGCTAAAATCGGGGTAATGCAGGCGGCTCCCAATTCCGTGGCCTTTTGCAGAATGAGGTCCATCGATTTTCCCTTCGGTATGGCCTGGCCCAGATGAACCCGAAGCGGGGGCCGCGGGTTACTCGCACGCGCCAGAATTTCATAGCTCAACCGATCCTTGGCCACCGCCACGACCCGGGCTTTCGCTTCCGTCCCGCGCCCGTCGAACACGGTCAAAATCTCACCCGGCCCCATCCGAAGAACCTGAACCGCATGACGGGCTTCAACCTCCGGCAGGACACCGTCCGCCAGGGAATGGACAAAAAAACGGGGAAGACTCATGGGGCAGGCTTTCGAAACAATCACCCGGCAAAGAACCGTTTCGCCCGCTCAAAAAAGGACTGCTCTTCCGCCGACGTTCCACTATCGCAAACCGCCGCGAATTCTTCCAGCTTCCGCCTCTGTTCCGGCGTGAGCTTGGTCGGCACTTCCACATAAACCCGCACGTGCAGATCGCCAGGGCGATGATCGCGGATATCCGGCACCCCTTTACCTCGGAGCCGGAAGGTTTTCCCGCTCGGCGTGCCCGGCGGAATCTTGATGACCGCCAGCCCGTCCAACGTCGGAACGTGAATCTCCCCGCCCAGGCAGGCTTTCACGAACGAGATCGGAACATGACAATGAAGATCGTTCTCCTCCCGAGCGAAGAGCGGGTGTTCCTTCACATGAATCACCACGTAAAGATCGCCCGGTGGCCCCCCACGAATGCCACCCTCCCCTTGACCCGACGACCGAAGACGGGACCCGGTTTCCACCCCGGGCGGAATCTTCAATTTAATCTTCGAGGTTTTCTCCACCCGCCCGTCGCCCCCACACTGACGGCACGGGTTCTCAATGATGACCCCCGCCCCGTTGCACTTGGGACAGGTTTGCGTCACCGAGAACAGCCCGCGACTCATCGCCACCTTTCCGTGACCGCCGCACGTCGGGCAAGTCACCGACTTCGACCCAGCCGCCGCCCCCGTGCCCCCGCAAGCATCGCAGGTGTCGAGCTTCCGAATGGTAATCTCTTTCTCACAGCCCCGGATCACTTCCTCCAACGTGATCTCCAGGTCATAACGAAGATCCGACCCACGGGAACGACTGGACCGGCCCGACCCCCCAAAGGGATCCCCAAAAATATCATCAAAAATCCCGCCGCCTCCAGCCGCACCTCCAAAAACCTCCCGGAACACCTCGAACGGATCGTGGAATCCTCCGCCCCGACCCGACCCAGCTCCCGCAGACGCACCGCCAGGGCCAAAAGCCCCGTGGCCATAACGGTCGTAGGCGGCCCGCTTTTGCTCGTCGCTCAACACCTCGTAGGCCTCGCCCAGTTCCTTAAACTTCTCTTCGGCCTCCTTATTGCCCGGATTCTTGTCCGGATGATACTTCACCGCCAGTTTGCGGTAGGCCTTCTTGATATCATCCGCCGTCGCCGATTTGGAGACGCCGAGAACCTCGTAATAATCACGCTTGGCGGCGGGCATAGAAATCGGGAGAGAATCAGGAAGCGGTCGGCTCGTCAGCCGGCACCTCCGCCGACGCCGGCGGGTGGGCCACCACCACCGCCGCCGGCCGAAGCAGACGGTCCTTCAGCTTGTAGCCCTTCCGCTGCACCGCCACAATCGTCCCGTCCGGAACCGTGTCGGTCAACTCGGTGCTCACGGCCTCGTGTAGGTGAGGATCAAACAGAGAACCCTCGGGCCAAATGGACACCAAACCTTGGTCGGTCAGGAATCGTTCCATCTGACTTTTGACCATCGACATTCCCATCAAAATCGCCTTGGCATCCCCACCCGACTCGGCGGCTTTCAGTCCAAGTTCAAAGTTATCAAAAATCGGCAGAAGATCCTCCAAAAGCGTCTGGTTGGCAAAACGAAGGGACTCATCCCGGTCGCGGGCCAGCCGTTTTCGGAAATTATCAAAGTCGGCCTGCATCCGGAGAATCTGGTCTTCCAATTCCTTAATCCGGGCGGCCTGGGCTGCGCCCGGGCCGGAGGCCTCCGGCGATTCCGGGGGCAACACTTCGGCCTCGGCAGGCGGATCAGCAGGGGCGGGAGCGGGCTCACTCATAGGCGTTTAAGAGCAACGAGGGTAATATCATCACCTTGAACCGCATCGGCCTGAAAACGGGAGACACGTTGGACAAGGTTCTCGACGACGGTTTCCGGTGAGCCCGTGGCGTTCTGAAGGAGGGCCGCTCCAATCTGTGTGCGACCAAACTCCTCCCCACTGCGGTTGAAGGCTTCACTGATTCCGTCGGTGTAAGCCACCAACAGGTCGCCCGATTCCAATCGGACGGTGCAATCGGCGAGGACCATATCGAAAACCTCGCCACTGTCAATGCCAAGGGCCAGGCCGGGGCTCTGCAAAGGTTCCACCTCACCCGTCGCCCTCCGATACAGCAGCGGTGCCTCATGCCCAGCCTTGGCCGCCGTCAGTTCGCCCGTCGCCGTATCCAAAATAAAGTAAGACATGGTGATGAACATCTCCGGACGAATGTCCGGGTGAAGGAGCCGATTCACTCGCCGCAAAACCTCCGACGGACTGGTCAACCCCACCGCCTGGGTGCGGAGAAGGCTCCGCCCCATGGCCATGACCAAGGACGCCGGAACCCCCTTGCCCGACACGTCGGCCACCGCAATCCCCCAACGGTGCGCGTCAATCTGAATAAAATCGTAGTAGTCCCCACTCACATGCGCTGCCGGGAGATTAACCGCCGCCAAGGCATAACCCGGAATCTCCGGAACCGACCGAGGCAGCAAAACGGTCTGAATCTCCCGCGCCGTGTCCAGGTCGCGGTCCAACTGCTGCTTCTGCGTCAGCTGCGCAAACGCATT
>JBDNCR010000342.1:0-2896 GCA_046719555.1 Verrucomicrobiia bacterium
GCGGAGGCGTAATGGCCACCGAAAACCTCCCCTCCCGGCGGTTCCGGATCGAACTGAACAAGGCCCCGGCATCCCAGGCTCCCGAGGAGATCATCGCCGCATTTCCCGTGACAAATCGACGTTGGGCCTGCTCCCGATCCAAGCCCAAGTAACCCCTCGGGAAAAAACGGGTCACAATCGAAGCAAACTCAAAATACTGACGCAGTGGCTCATCCTCAAACGACCAAACCTTTTTCTGCCATCCGGCAAATGTCTCCAAATCGCTTACCGTTAAATCCTTGTCCCAGTCCAATTCGTCCCGTCGATAGTTTGCCCAAGGTTGAAAATAAAGCGCCGTTAAGTCCCCAGGCCGATAGTTACTTCCTGATACCGGCACCAAATTCGGCAACTTCTTCGCCTCCGCATAAGCCTGAACCGCCGTGCAATAAAACATCAATTGTCCCAGGGTCTGGGGAGGCTCTCCGTTCGCCAACCATGAGCGAAGCGCCTCACCATCAGGCAGATAGCCTGCCGTTTTCCCATTCTCTTTCCGCAGCCAACATTGCTGCACCCATTTCGGTTGCTCGGCAGATTCAACCGCCGCACGCGCAAACTCCTTGATCCGATTCAACAAATCCAAATTGTAAAAAATCCTTAATCCACCCCAAATCGAGATCGGCACCGCAAAGTAATCCTGCAACTCAATAACAAAGCCCCCCTCCATCCCGTCCAGAAACGTATCCGCCCAGGATCCCTCCGCCAACCGCCGCTTGGTCTCCTCCGACAGATGCTCCGGTAACAGCTCCCGCGCATTGTAAGGATTCGGCTCGTTCACATAACTACCCAAAGGTGTATAAAACCGGGCGGTTGCCGTTCCCCTCACCAAATTCGTCATCCCCCGCGAAGCAATATCCGGCGCTGTCCCGCTGATGAGATGAATATTCATAAACTGGTTGTACACCTTCTCGGTGATCGCCAGTTGCTTCACTTCCACCCCCGCCGCCTTCACGTGCGGAAGTTGATTATATTGTCCAATCGCCCAATCCATCGCCTCACGAAAACCTGGCTCCAACTGCCAATGCGTCACCCGCACCACCCGCTTGCCATCAGCCTCCGGATCCTCCGCCGTCCGATTCTGATAGGCGATCCCAACGAAACGGACGATGCTATAAAGATACGCCACCAATAAAATTCCGATGGCAACCATGTTCCCGCTCATCCAGAACGGTTTCTCTTTTCCGCTGGCGCTCATCCCTCCCCTCCCCGCTCCGCCCGGAGCGCCTCATACCGGGCTTTTGCCTCGGTGTTCCGCAAGCTTCGCGGAGCTTTTTCCCAGAGCCTCTTGTAGTACAACTCCGCCGTCTTCCGATCCCCCAACTCCTCCGCCAACGTGGCAATATTCCAAAATAACGTCCCCCGTCGCCCTTCCGCATTGAGAGAACTCCGATCCGCCTCGATCATGGCTCGGAGCGCGGCTGGACGGTCCTTCAAAAGGAGACGATTGATCGAAGCCAAAAGTTCCCAATACGCCCATCGGTAAGGGGAGTCCGGTCGTTCCGCCATCCGGGCTTCCAACAACGCCACCGTCTGCCTTGCCGCCTCCAGATTGCCAGCATCCAGGGTGCCCTGTGCCGCCAATCGCAAAAACGCCAAATCCGCTAAATCAGAATCAGGAAACCGTTCCAAAACCTCCCGATAGCGCCGAGCCGCTCCCTCAGGATTCACTGGGTCTCCCGGAAAATTTCGCAGCTCGTCAAGCCGGGCCAAAGCGATCAGCGCATCGGGTGCGTATCGACTCTCCGGAGCCTCTTGCAAAAGCGTTTCCAGCAACAACCGCGCTTCCTCGATCTTCCTCGGGCTGGGTGGCGTTTGATGGCGCAGCGACACTGCCAGCAAAAAGGTCGCCTTCTGCCAAAGTTCCGACCCCGGCTCCACCTCCTCGCGAGCGACGCGCAACCGGGGCTCCGCCTCGGCAAACGCAAAACTGGCCAGTAACTCCGCCCCCGTCCGGATCAAAGACTCGGGATCTTTCCCCGCAAATGATCCTGGACCGCACCCGGCGAAGAGACCGATGCAGACCACAAGAATCAGAAGTGCGCCGCTTCGGAGCATCAGACGATCACGTTCTCGGTCGCCACATCAAAAAAGTGGGCCTTGTTCATCTCCACCACCAGTTGCATCCGCTTGCCAATCAAACTCTTCGCGTCCACTGGCCCGGCCCGGACAATCAAATTCGTTGACGAGGTCACCAGATACAAAAACGTCTCCGCACCCATCGGCTCCAACACCTCCAGCATGGCCTCAAAGGCATGCCCCGGAGGAGCCGGGCTGGCCGTCAACTGCTCGCGAATATCCTCCGGCCGGCTCCCAAAAATCACCGGCTTACCTTCGTAGCCAACCAGCTTTTGAGCCTGAATGTCGTTCGGCTTGACCTTCACCACCGGTAAGGCCGGATCCTTCACATCCTCAACAAACCAAAGACCTCCCCCCTCGCGCATCATCGTGCCGCGGAAAAAGTTCATCGGCGGACTTCCGATAAACCCGGCCACAAACAGATTCGCCGGCTCGTTATACAAACGGAGCGGTTCCGCGATCTGTTGAATATAGCCCCCCTTCATCACCACAATCCGGTCGGCCATGGTCATCGCCTCAACCTGATCGTGGGTTACGTAAATCATCGTGCTATTCAACCGATTGTGCAGCTTCGAGATTTCCGTCCGCATCTCCACCCGCATCTTCGCATCCAAATTCGATAGCGGCTCATCAAACAAAAACGCCTTCGGCTGCCTCACGATGGCCCGACCCAGAGCCACCCGCTGCCGTTGACCCCCTGACAACGCTTTGGGCTTCCGCTCCAACAAATTGTCCGGTTCGGTCAATCCCAAGATGGCTGCCGCGCTCATGACCCGCTTTTCAA
>JBDNCR010000343.1:0-2890 GCA_046719555.1 Verrucomicrobiia bacterium
GGGCGGCCATGCAGTTTGACCCTTGCTGAATTGATCTAAGTGTTTGATAATTTTGACGTTGCCTTTTTACTCATAAATCCGTAAATGCCTCCTATGCCACGTCTGGTCGCCTTGGTCGCACTGTTGTTCGGCATCGCTTACTTTGGGTGGGTCCCGACGTCGGCTCTCGCTCAGGCGCGAACGTCTCCGCAGGATCAGTATTTGCAAATTTATCTGGCGATTCAGGATGCGGAGCGGACAGAGAATTCGGGTCAGAAGGCGACGGCTCGGGGGCGGTATCAGTCGTCGCTGACGCAGCTTAAGGATTTGCAAAAGGCCAACCCGGAGTGGGAACCCACGATTGTCCGCTATCGGATCAAGTTTCTCGAGGATAAGCTTTCAGCGTTAGAAGGTGCGAGCGATGCTCAGCCGTCTTCCGCTCCGACGCCGTCGGTGGCGGCGCCGGTGCTTCCCGCGGATCCCGAGCCTGAACCGGTGGAGTCGTCGGTGCCTCCCGCCCCGGTGCCGACCACGGCCACGATCGATCCTGAGCCGGTCGCCGAGTCACCGCCGCCTCCAGCTCCCGCGCCAGTGGAGGCGCTGCCTCCTCCTCCGGCACCGGATCATTCGGCGGAGACGGCGAAGTTGCAGGCGCGGATCACCGAGTTGGAGACGGAGCTGGCCGAGACCAAGGGCAAGTTGGCAAGTGCGGAGGCGGAGGCGACGAAGTTGCGGGAGCAGATCAGTTCGTTGCAGTCGGAGTTAGCGGAGGTGAAGAAGGCGAGTGCGGCAGGCACCGATCAGATGAATACGCTTTTGGAGGAGAACAAGGCGCTGATGGCGAAGTTGGCGGAGGCTAATGCGGAGATTGAGAAGTTGAAGGTGGGTGAGAAGGGGTCGGTGGCGAATCTTGAGATGCAGTTGAAGAAATCCCGGGATCAACTGACGATGACCAAAAATGAGAATGAGGCGTTGCTGAAGGCCAATGAGGAGTTTCGCAAGAATCTCCAAGAGCTGCAGCAGACGCTGGCCGAGAACGCCAAACAGTTGGAAGAGGCCCGGAAACAGGCTCCGGCCCCTGCGGCCGCCGCGAATGCGCCGCTGCAAAAGGAGAATGAGGTGCTTCGAAATATTGTTGAACGTCAGCTCAAGGAACAGGCCCGCCGGGATGCCGCTCAGCGGCTGGCGCTGGAAGAGATTCAACGGCTTAACGTGCAATCGGAGACCTTGGCCACCCAGCTGCAAATTCTGGGGTCGCCGTTGGTGAAGTTGAGCGAGGAGGAGTTGGCGTTGTTGAAGTTGACCCAGCCGACGGTGCAATCGCCCGAGGCTCCGGCGTCGGCTCCGGCACAACCTCCCACCGTGCAGATCGATCAGCCAAGCGGATCGATCTCGGCCGAGATTCCCCAAATGGCGGGCTTTGACAAGAGGCCCCGGGTTCCCGAAGCCTTCCGTTCGGTGGCGGCGGAGGCGCAAAAGCTTTTTGCCCAGCAACGGTTCGATGAAGCGGCAGCGAAGTATCAAACCATTCTGAATGCGCATCCGGACAGCCTTTACGCGCTTTCCAACCTGGCGGTGGTCCGGTTTCAACAGGCGAATTATCCTGAGGCGGAGAAGTTTCTCCGCCGTTGCGTGGAGCTTTCTCCCCAGGATGCGTTTTCGCATTCGATTCTCGGGATTGTTCTTTATCAGCAAGGAAAGTTTGATGATGCGGTGACGGTGTTGACCCGGGCGGTGGCACTCGATCCCAAGGATCCGAAGACCCGGAATTATCTCGGGATTGCCGCGTCCCAGAAAGGGATGCAGGAATCGGCCGAGCAGCAGTGTCGGAAGGCCATTGAGTTGGATGAAACCTACGGCGATGCGCATTTTAACCTGGCGGTGATCTATGCGACCCAGACGCCACCGGCCAAGGAGCTGGCCCGCCGCCATTATCGGCGCGCCTTGGAGCTTGGGGTGCCCCGTGATGATTCGCTGGAGGCGATGATTCGTTGAGCTGATGGCGGTGGAGCGCACGGTTGAGGCGATCCCGGGGAAAGGAGAGTTGCGGAATCTCTTCTCGTCATGCGGCGGGCTGAGGGTTACCGTTTGAACCGATGTTTGATCTGCCGTCGGGCAAGTTTGAGGCGTTCATCTTTGATTGCGATGGGACGCTGGCCGATTCGATGCCGGTTCACTTTCGAGCGTGGACGGAGGCCTTTCGTGAGGCTCACCCTGAGATTGATTTCCCGGAGGATTTCTTTTATTCGCTCGGCGGAACCCCGACGGCTGAGGTTGCCCGGATCAATCTGGATCGGTTTCCTGGGTTAACCACGATGGCTCCGGTTGAGCTGGCCCGGCGCAAAGAGAATTTGTTTTTGCAGAAATTGGCGGCGGTGCGGCCGGTGGAGCCGGTGGTGGAGTTTGCGCGCCGGGTGAAAGCGGAGGGGAAACCGGTGGCCGTTGCTTCGGGCGGGGACGTGGCGGTGGTGGAGGCGACGTTGGGTTACCTCGGTTTGGCCGGTTTTTTCCCGGTGATTGTGACGCCCCGTGACGTGGCGCGGGGCAAGCCGGCTCCGGATATGTTTCTGCTTGCGGCGGAAAAGCTTGGGGTGGCGCCGGAGCGCTGTTTGGTTTTTGAGGATGCGCCGCCTGGGATTGAGGCGGCAAGGGCTGCGGGGATGAGCTGGGTTTGGGTTCGTTCTCGGAAGGCGGGGGATGGACCGGAGTCGAGGACCTTCATGATAGACGTCGAGGGCCTTGGATGCTAATCTGGAAAAAGTTAAATCGCTGAGTTCCATGAAGTTTCAAGTTCCACCCAATCCGAACGATCCGACGACGGGAGAGCCGCGGAAGGAAAAGCGTTTCCTGGCGATGCCGCTTGCTTCGTCGATTTTCTTTCATGGTTTGATCATTATTTTGATTGGAGGAG
>JBDNCR010000344.1:0-2878 GCA_046719555.1 Verrucomicrobiia bacterium
CGTAATCGTAACCCATGCACCTCCTCCACCAGCTTGGCCACTCCCCCCAACGCCGCCCGAACCGCCTCTGCATCCCGCCCGGCCACCGCCAACTGAGCCCCATCCCCACAAAACACATACGGCATCTCCTCCCGACCGCAGGCATTGAACGCCGCCGTCACCCCAGCCGCCCCGGCAAGATTCACCGACCGATAAGCCCCCCGCTCAATCGCTCCCGTCGAATCCACCACATCCGTCATAAAAAAGTACCAATCCTCCGGCAACGGTGTTAACCGATCCGGCACCGTCGAATCCTCGAACCGATCCAGCGGTGCCAGCTCCCGATAAAACTCCCAGCCGGCACCCATCAAGCCCGCCTCTCCTGCCCTCTTCGTTTCTCCCCTAACCGCGGCTCCAACTCCGACCACCGCAACGTGTTAACCACATCCTCCCGCCTCAACCACCCCTTCCGCGCCGCCGCCACCCCCAGTCGCAAATACCCCAGCTGCTCCACCGAATGCGCATCGGGATTAATCGCACACCGCACCCCCGCCTCGGCCGCCCGTCGCCACCACCGCCAATCCAAATCCAACCGCCACGGGCTCGCATTCAACTCAATCCACGTCCCCGTCTCAGCCGCCACCTCAATCACTCGACCCAAATCCACCGGATACCCCTCCCTCTGCAACAAAAGCCGCCCCGTCGGATGACCCAACATCGTCACCCACCGATTCCGCATCGCCCGCACCAGCCGTTCCGTCATCTCCGCCTCACTCCCACTAAAACCCGCATGCACCGACGCCACCACATAATCCAACTGCGCCAGCACGTCGTCGCCGAAATCAAGCTCCCCCCCCTTCAAAATATCGCACTCCACCCCAGCCAACAGCCGAACCTCAAATCGCCCCGAACCGTTCAACTCCTGAATCCGTGCCACCTGCTCCATCAACCGCTCCTCACTCAGCCCATGCGCCTGATACGACGACCTCGAATGATCCGCAATTCCCAGATACTCCAACCCCAACGCCTCCGCCGCCTCGGCCATCTCCTCCAACGTATTCCGCCCATCGCTCGCCGTCGTGTGATTATGAAAACACCCACGCAACTCCGTCCACTCCACCAACCGCGGCAAGCGCCCCGCCTCCGCAGCCTCAATCTCACCTAAATTCTCACGCAATTCCGGCGGCACAAACTCCAATCCCAACGCTCCGAACAACTCCGCCTCGTCCCGACACACCACCAACTCTCCCCCCTCCCCTGAACCCTGCCGAAACAAACCCCACTCACTCATCTTCATCCCCCGCCCAATCGCCCGCTGCCGCAACGCCACATTATGCTCCTTGCTCCCCGTGAAATGATGCAATGCATACGGAAACTGAAAATCCTCCACCACCCGCAAATCGCACGGGACCCCCCCCTCCAACAAAACCGACGACTTCGTCTCCCCGTGATTCACCACCTCAATCACCCCAGGCAAACCCACAAACATCTCCATCACTCTCACCGGATCCTTCGACGACGCAATCAAATCAATATCTTTAATCACCTCTTTCCCCCGCCTCAGACTACCCGCCAGTGCCACCCGCACCACCGCCGGATGACCTCGCAACAACTCCACCAACCCTTCCGCCATCTCCAAAACATCCCCTGCACGATGCTGCCGTGCATACATCCGAAACTGCTCGATTCCCGCCAACAACTTCGCCACCGATTTCTCCCCAAACCCCGCCAACCCACGAATCGCCTCCCCCCGACACGCTGCCTCCAACGTCGCCACATCCACCACGCCCAGCTCCTCATGCAGCAACTTGATCTTTTTCGGCCCTAGCCCCGGAATCCTCAACAACTCGGGCAACCCAGCGGGCAGCGACCGCTTCAACTCCTCGTAATACTCCAAGCGCCCCTCCACCACCAATCTCCGCACCTTCTCCTGCAACGCCTCGCCCAACCCCTTCACCTCCCCTAAACGCCCCTCCGCCACCAGCCGCTCCAGCGGCTCTTCACACGCCTCCACCGCCCTCGCCGCATTCACATACGCCCGGCTTTTGAAAGGGTTCTCCCCCTTCAACTCCAACAACGTCGCAATCTCCTTCAAAACCTCCGCAACCTCGGCTTTACTCATCCCAGATCCCATTCCTACCTTCTGGGGCTTGCTCCGCCTCTTTTCCACCCTATTCTATTTGTTGGATTCCGACCCTCTCACCCCCAAAAACCGCCCATGCAACGCCTCTTCCCTCTTCTTCTTCTGACTCTCCTCCTCGCCGGGGGTGGGGTGGCGGCCTACCTCTTTCTTCTCCCGCCCAAGGCCGACTCAATCACCTCCGAGGAAGACCTCGTCGCCCGGGTCACCCGCCAGGACATCGCCCTCTTCGTCCGGGTCGCCGGGGACATCGAACCGGTCGTGCAAGTCGAAATCCGGCCCGAAATCAGCGCCCGCATCAACCGCCTCAACGTCCAGCTCGGCCAATCGGTCAAGGCCGGTGAGGTTCTTGTCGAACTCGACGACAAAGAACTCCTCACCGAAAAAAATTCCGCCGAAATTGAAATCGTCGGCGCCCGCCTCGAAGCAGAAAAAGCCAAACGCGACCACCAACGCGACCAACGCCTCTTCGAAAAACAACTCATCTCCGCCCAAGCCCTCGCCGACTCCGGCACCCGGCTCGAACTGGCCGAAAACACCCTCCGCCGAGCCCAATCCCGCCTCCAAACCGTTAAAGACCGCCTCGACAAAACCCGAGTCCTCGCCCCCATGGACGGAACCATCCTCGAACTCCCCGTCGTCGAAGGTCAAGTCGTCGTTGGCGCCGGCTCCGTCAACTCCGGAACCTCCCTCATGAAGCTGGCCCGCATGGACCGCCTCCGCATCGCCACCCACGTCAACCAAGTTGACGTCGCTAAA
>JBDNCR010000345.1:0-2871 GCA_046719555.1 Verrucomicrobiia bacterium
GCCGACAACGGCCCTCGATGTGACGATTCAGGCGCAGATCATCGATTTGCTCAAGAAGCTGAAAGAGGAGCTGGGCATGTCGATTTTGATGATCACCCATAACTTCGGGATCGTGCACGGTTTTGCCGATGAAGTGGTGGTGATGTTTCGGGGGAAGATTGTTGAACAGGGACCGACCGAGCAGGTGTTGCGGCATCCAGAGCATCCCTATACCCGTGCGCTCATTGCTTGTATTCCACGGTTAGGGCATCGCCAGAAACGGTTGACGACGATTGACCACGCCGCACTTGATGTCCCGTAAGCGAGGTTTTCAGGTCGGCTGGGACCCAAGCCGGCAGTCACCGGGATGGTTGAAGGATCGTCTCGGCGTCTTCCGATCCCGGTTTATTCGGATCGGACGGCCTCGGAGATGTCAGCGGAGGCGGCCCGCCAGGCGGGAAAGATCGCTGCGGCCAGGGTGACCGCCAGCACCCAGAAAGGGCTTTGCCATACGACAGGCCATGGGGTGGCCCATTCGATGGTCCATCCAAAGAAGGCGACGTTGATGACGTAGGCAAGGACAGCGGCCAAGGCAAAACCAGCGGCAACTCCGAGAACCCAGCCGACCGAACCAATTAGTAGGGCTTCCGTCAGGATCATCCCCGCGACTTGGGGGCGGGAGGCCCCGGCAGCTCGCAGGACGCCGATGAGACGCTTCTGTTCCGAGGCTAGGATGGTCATTGTTAGGAAAATGCCGAGCCCGGCGACGATAAAGGCGATGAGGCGGAGGAGGTAGGTGACGGAGAAGGTTTGATCAAAGACGCGGATGGCTTCGGAGCGCAGTTGGGCGCGCGATAGCGTGAGAAAGGTGCCAAGGGGCGCCAAGCGTTCCCGGAGATCGTGGTAGGCGGTTTCTCGATCAATTCCAGGGCGGAGAAAGGCTGCTACAGAGGTCAGGGAGGGGTCGGCCCAGAGGGTGCGGTAGGTTTCAAGGTCGATGAGGACCAAACCCCGGTCGGTGGTGTAGTCTTTGAACACATCGAGGATGGTGAAGGTGTGTTGTCCGGTCGGGGTGTCGAACGTTACCGATGCGCCGGGGCCCAGGCCCGTTCGGTTCCGAAAGGGTTCCGAGACCAGAACCTGTTGCTGGCCGCGCATGGCGCGAATGGTCTCGGCGGAGGTGCCCTGCTCCAGAACCAAGACGTCGTAGTCGGCGACGTTCTGGATTTGAGTGGCCGAGATCTTCACCGGGAGGTCTCGGACCGTGGTGTGAAGTTCTCGATAACGCCCGACACGTTCAGCCATCGGCCAGGCTTCGACGGTTTCGGCAACGGTGAGGGGGAGGGTTTCGCGAGCGCCCAGGGCCAAAACGGAGATGGGAGCGACAAAGAAGTCGGCAGCAAGGGTGCGGTTTAGCCAACCGTCCACCGTGGTGCGAAAGCTGTGGATCATGATGGACACACCGAGGAGCATGGCCAGAGCGGCGACGACGGCGGCGATGGTGATGGAGTTCCGGTGCAGGGACCTTCCAAAATGTCCAAAGGCAAGTCGGGCCCAGATCGGCAGGAGGAGCGGAACCGAGCGACTGACCCCATGGCTAAGGGCCGGAACGAGAAAGGCGAAACCGAGTAGGGTGAATAAGGCACTGCCGAAGCTGATGCTGGCGGGTCCGGTTCGGAGAGCCATGATGGCAGTGGCGAGGGCCAGCAGGAAGGCGAGGCAGGCAATGACGGTCCACCGGCCGATGCGGGTTCGGGCGCTTTCGGCCAGGGTGCCGGGGGAAAGGGCCTCAACCACCGAGACACGAGAGGCTTCACGGGCCGGCCACCAGGCTCCGGCGAGGGCAGCGGCCAAGCCGAATCCCAGGGCAAGCGCCATGGCACCGGGCGTGAGCAGGATGTCTTGAATGTGGAGGAGAATGTAAAGGGAGGTGATGGTGGCAGAGACCGTCTGAACCAGAGCGGCAGCGAGAAGACCTCCGCCCATGATGCCCAAGACGGCTCCGATCAGGCCGAGGCTTGCGGATTCGAAGAGGAAGAGGACTTGGATCTGCCAGGGTTGGACGCCGAGGGTGCGGAGGAGGCCAATCTCTGGACGCCGGGAAATGACGGAGGCGGCGGCGGTGTTGTAGATCAGGAAGGTGCCCACCAGGAGCGAGATCAAGGAGAGGGCGGTTAGGTTAAGTTGGAAGGCCCCGAGCATGGTTTCCACTTGGGCCGAGCGCCGCTCGGGCGAGCCGCTTCGGGCATGAGGAGGAAGGAGTGGGCTAAGCCGATCCCGAAGGGTTGCGACGGCGGCGGGGAGTTGAGCGGGGGAGGCATCCAGGAGGAGATCGAGTCGGTCGATTTTTCCGAGAAGATCAAACGTTTCTTGAACCGATGCGATGTCCATGAGGGCGAGGTGGGGGTCGGCCCCGGGGGTGTCTTCGGAAAAGCGCAGGAGGGCGGCGATGGTCAGGCGGATGGGGGTGCCCCGTGCCAGGACAGTTAGGGAATCACCAACCCGAAGATTAAGGCGGCGGGCGAGGGATTCCGAGATGGCGATGTGATCGGGTCGGGTGAGAAAGTCGAGGATGGATGCGGGTTGGAACTGTTGATCGAGGAGGACAAAGGTGCTGAAGGGTCGATTGGAGAACAGGTCGATGCCGAGGATGTGGAGATAGCTTCCGGGGTGGTCGGGGAGGAGGGCCACTTCTTGAAGGACCGGGGTGGCGGCAAGGACTCCGGGTTGACTCCGTGCGAGGAGGTAGAGATCTTCCGGCAGACGGAGGCCATCGCCTTCGATGGTGAAGTTGGCTTTGCCGGCGACGACATCGATGGAGGCCCGGAAGGATTGGAGCGCACTGTGGTTGACGACTTGGATGGCGGTAAAGACGGTGACGCCAAGGGCAAT
>JBDNCR010000346.1:0-2866 GCA_046719555.1 Verrucomicrobiia bacterium
AAATCCCTGTAGGCCAGCGTGTCCTCACGCGGCAACAAAATCGAAAGCAAGGAGGTCAGTCCCCGGACCTATTGCTCTTACTCACGTCGCAGGTTCAGGTCGTCGCGGTGCTGCCCACAATCGTTTTCCAAGAACGGCGGGCGGTCGGCAGCACCCTTAAATTCTAGGACTGACCCCGTTCACATTCCTGTGCATAGCTCTTCATCCGCCCGTTGATCACAAACGGGCCGAATGGAAGAAGCGCTGCTACAAAAACCATCAGCGACCGCAGCACCGGCCAGCGAAAACGGAAATGTACCCAGGCCAGATCGACCAGAAAGACCAAAAAGAGAATCCCGTGAATCCAACCCACCCAACGCACCGCCTCGGGCCAGTCCGCCCCATATTTCAAAGGCATGGCCACAAAAAGGAGCAGTAAAAGCGAGGTGCCTTCAACCAGTCCGAAAAGACGCAGCCGTTCAATGTGAGGACAAGGCACCGCGTTTTCCTCCCCTGACTGAGCTCACGACTCAAGACTCGGACAACACCGCTACCTCGAATCTCTTCAGCAACCGATCGGCTCGCCGATCCTAGGAAAACACCGACCGCTCTGAGCTGTCGAAATCGCCTTCCACTTGAAGTGGCTCAGCCGTCAACGAACTTTGATACGCCATGCCCAGCCCCTCATTGATCACCTGGGTCAGTTGCTGAGCGTAAAAGCGGACCAAGCCGATATTGGTCTGCTGACTGAACACCACAATCAGCAGACATTCATGCTCCAACGCCATCATCAAAATGCTCATGTTCCGACCCTCTTGATAAAGGGCGGAAAAATCGGTCTCGCCGAGCCTCTTGGCCAACTCATGAGTGGCGGCAAAAGATCCTGCTGCCAAGGCGCAGAGAATGCTCAGGTCGAGGTCCCCGGTTTCTCCAGATTGCACAAAGAGATTGCCTCCCTTATCGACAATCGCACTCCAGTTCGACTCCGATTTTTGCAGAAACGCCGTGAGTTGATTCTCGAGGGCGATCTGGTCCTCCATCGAGAGCATGCTGATGCTGGACATAAATAAATCCTCAGGTCGTGGGGGCAGCTGTGGGCCGGGGAGCTGTCACATCCACATTACTGTTCGCACCGGCCGATTTGGAATATCTGGCCAAAAGGAGACGTGCCACCCCGTTCAGCGTTTCGAGAATCCCTTCTCCTTGGGCAGCCACCGCCTCGTAGGACAACACCTTCGTTGCCCGATTATTAAACGTGTATTCCAAGTAGTGGAGAGGCGCAGCGTTCGGCAAATCTCGCTTGTTGTATTGGAGCACATACGGAATCGTCGCCAGCGTCAGATGATTCTGAATCAAGTTATCCTGCAAATTTGAGAAAGATTCCACATTCTCCGCCATCTTATCCCAGTGGGAATCAACGACAAAAACAATTCCGTCCACACCTTTCAACACCAATTGACGAGTCGTATTGTAAACCGGCTGACCAGGCACGGTGTAGAGCTGAAACCTGGTATTGAATCCTGGCAGAGTCTTCGTGCTCAGGCTCAAGAAATCGAAAAACAATGTCCGGTCCGCATCCGTCGCGAGCGAAACCAACTCTCCTTTCTGATTGCTGTTAATCCGCTGATGCAACGAAATCAGATTGGTGGTCTTCCCACAGAGGGCACATCCATAATAGACAATCTTGAGTTGAATTTCCCGTCGGGAGTAATTGATGAATGCCATAGCCTTCGAATGATGGGTCAGAGTTCAACCCGCGTCTTCTTGCCTTCCGTCAATTCTTGAAGAAGCGCACGGACCACTTTGCCATAATACTCAGGAAGATCTTTCTCGGAACTGAGCATGACGAGATAAAGCCCTCCGCGTCGATAGATAAAGTATCCCATCTCCTCACTGACAATATGAACTTCGTCGGCGGGCATCGCCTTGATCTGCTCCATGGTCTCATTGACATGCGCCATGATCCGGGGTAGGAAGGCCGAAATCGACTCGGCCAGGTCACCGTCGGTCACATCCTTCGCAATCGGCAACCCTTCAGCTCCGGCAATAATACAACCCTGAATTGAGGGCCAGCGCCGAATGTGCAGGGCCACATCCCGCAACGATAACCTCTCATTCAGCGGTGCCCCCAACAGGATGTTCACCTGCGCCGATAGCGCCGTTTCCGAGTCGGGATCTCCGGTGAACTGCCGGTAAATCTCTTTGGTCATTCCCGGAATACTCAAAAGCTGGCTGAACTCCTTGAAATCCCCGTGTAACTCCCGCCACGCCAACACTTTCCTCGCCAGCCGGGGAGAAACCCCGGGAATCTTCACCAACTCCTCCACCCCTGCCGTATTCAAATGGATTCGGATCTCCTTCGCCCCATGGCCCAGCTCCCCAGTCATCGGAACAGGGATGGCTCCGGTCTGGCTTGAGGGAGCGGCCTGGAACGCCGTGATCTTGGGCGGCGGGGGCGGCTCCGCCTTCACCACCGGGTCAAAACCAGGAACTTTCGGCGGTTTAACCGGCTCGGGAGATGGAGGAGGAGGAGGAGGAGGAACAATCGAAAGCACAGGTTCAACAGGTTCCGGTTCTGTTGGCGCCGTAACCTCAGGTTCGGATTCAGCTTCGGCAACCGCTTCAACCTCTGGGGACGACTCCTCCAGTGCCTCGGCGGCCTCCGGTTCTGGCTCGGGCGATGCTTCCGACGCAGGCTCCTCCGGCAAATTGAAATCAGACGGCGCAAAGCTTTCCGCCACTGGCTCCGCCTCCACCTCAGCCTCTGCCGCCGCAGTTTCCGGCGTCGATTCGGGCGCAGGTTCCGGCGTCTCAAACGCAAAGGACGACGGTTCAGGCTCTGGCGGCGGCGCCTTCTCTTCCGGAGCATTCCGGAGCACCGGCAACG
>JBDNCR010000347.1:0-2864 GCA_046719555.1 Verrucomicrobiia bacterium
GAGGATGGCCAGGGGATCTTCCGAACGGGGGTTGTCGGAGGTGAAGATGCAGCGGTGGGCGAGGTCGAGGGCGGCCCGAGCCATGAGGGGGCGTTTGGAGCGGTCACGATCGCCGCCGCAGCCGAGAATGGCGAGGAGTTGGCCGGAGGCGAGGGGGCGGAGGACGCGGAGGGTTTGGGTGACGGCGTCGGGGGTGTGGGCGTAGTCGATGACGACGGTGAAGGGTGCCGAGCTGGGGACGGTTTCGAGGCGGCCCGGGACGGGTTGAACGGAGGGGAGGAGGGAGGTGAGGCGGGAGAGGGGATGGCCGAGGGAGGAGGCGAGGGCGAGGGCGAGGGTGATGTTGTTGGCGTTGAAGTGGCCGAGGAGTCGGGTGTGGCAGGGGTGGGCGGTGCCGTGGGCATGGAGGGTGAAGGTGGAGCCGGCGGCGGTGGTGTGGAGGTTGTCGATGCGGAGGTCGGCGTCGGGAGCGGTGCCGCAGGCGATGGGGAGGACGCCGTCGGGGAGGAGGGTGAAGAGGTGTCGTCCGTAGGGGCAGTCGATGTTGATGGGGGCGATGGCACCGGGGGCGAGGGAGGTGAAGAGGAGGGATTTGGCGTGGAAGTAGGCTTCCATGGTGCGGTGGAAGTCGAGGTGGTCTTGGGTGAGGTTGGTGAAGGCGGCGGCGTGGAAGTGGGTGGCGTCGGTGCGACCTTGGGCGAGGGCGTGGGAGGAGACTTCAATGGCGGCGGCTTGACAGCCGTGGTCGCGCATGGTGGCGAGGGCAGCTTGGAGGTCGAGGCCTTCAGGGGTGGTGTGGGAGGCGGGTTGGGGCCCTTGACCGAGGTCGTAGGCGACGGTGCCAAGGAGGCCGGTGGGGGTGCCGAGGGTTTGGAGGAGTTGGCGGGTGATCCAGGCGACGGAGGTTTTGCCGTTGGTGCCGGTGACGCCAAGGACCTTGAGGTGGCGACTGGGGTGGCGGTAGAGGTTGGCGGCCATGCGGGCCAGGGCACGGCGTCCGGAGGGGACCAGGACGCGGGTGGCGCCCGGGGTGGGGCAGGGGGTTTCGGCGACGATGGCGGGGGCGCCGCGTTGAAGGGCGTCCGGGATGAAGCGGTGTCCGTCGTGGAGGGTGCCGGCCCAGGTGCAGAAGACAGTGCCGGGCTGGACCCGGCGGGAGTCGTAGGCGAGGTGGAGGACGGGGAGGTTGGTGGGTCCGTCGAGTTGGGCGACGGGGACGCCGTGGAGGAGGTCGGCGAGGGTCATGGCTGGCCTCCTTGGGCGAGGGTGGTGCGGGGTTCATCGGGTTGGAGGCCGAGGTGGGCGGCGACTTTGGAGCCGATGTTGCGGAAGGCAGGAGCGGCGACGGAGCCGCCGTAGTAGGTTTGGCCTTTGGGTTCGTCAACGAGGATGGAGATGACGACTTCGGGGGCGAAGGCGGGCAGGAAGCCGATGAAGGAGGAGCGGAATTCTTTGGTGGAGTATTGGCCGTTGACCCATTTGCGGGCGGTGCCGGTTTTACCACCGACGGAGAAGCCGGGGACGGCGGCTTTGAGGGCGGTGCCATCGGCGGAGACGGCGTGACGCATGGCTTGGCGGAGACGCCAGGAGGTGTCGCGGTCGATGACGGGGCGGACGACGCGGGGGAGGAATTGTTTGATGGCGCGGCCTTCGGCATCGACGATGCCTTTGACAAGGCGGGGTTCCATGAGGTTGCCGCCGTTGGCGATGGCGCCGACGGCGAGGGTCATTTGGAGGTTGGTGGCGGCGATTTCGTAGCCGATGGGGACGCGGGTGATGGAGACGTTGGACCAGCGGTCGGCGGGGCGGAGGATGCCGCGTTGTTCGCCGGGGAGGGCGAGGGCGGGGGGTGGGGGGGGGTGGCCGAAGCCGAAGAGGCGGATGTAGCGGTGGAGGCGTTCGGGGCCGAGGACGAGGGCGAGTTTGGCGAAGGCGATGTTGGAGGATTTGGCGAGGGCTTCGGTGACGGTGAGCATGCCGTGGGGGGAGACGTCGTGGAGGGTGTGGCCGGCGTAGAAGAATTTTCCGTTTTCGCAGAAGACGGGGGTGTTGAGGTCGGCCATGCGTTCGTTGAGGACGGCGGCGGTGGTGATGAGTTTGAAGGTGGAGCCGGGTTCGTAGCTGTCCATGATGGCCCCGTTGCGGAGGTTGCGGGGGGTCATGGTTTCGCGGGAGTTGGGATCGAAGGTGGGGCGGTTGCAGAGGGCGAGGATTTCGCCGGTGCCGGGACGGAGGACGATGATGTGAAGGGCTTCGGGGCGGAATTCGTCCCAGAGGCGGGCGGCTTCTTGTTCGACGATGTGTTGGATGCCGGTGTCAAGGGTGAGGACGACGTTGAAGCCGGGCCGGGCGGGGATGTCGGTTTCGAAGGCGGGGATGGAGCGGCGGGTGGCGTCTTTGATGACGCGACGTTCTCCGGGGATGCCGCGGAGGTAGGATTCCATGACCCGTTCGATGCCGCCGGCGCCGGTTTCGATTTCGATGGATTTGCCGTCGATGTCGGTGGTGATTTCGGCGCGGTTGACCCAGCCGACGACGTGGCTGGCTTGGTAGGTTTGGGGGTAGGCCCGGCGCATGCGGGGGATGAGCCGGGCGGGGCGGAGTTTGAGGGAGGCGATGAGGGCGGAGTGTTCTTCGTTGAGATCGGAGAGGAGAAGGGAGTAGCGGTTGGTGGGGGTGAGGCGGGCCCAGACCTCTTGGGGGTCGAGGCCGAGGGCGTCGCAGAGGCGATGGATGGAGGAGGGGTCGGCGTAGGCGAGTTGGCCGTCGATGCGGAGGTCGTGGACGACGAGGGTTTGGGCCATGACGCGGTGGTTGGCGTCGAGGATGGCTCCGCGGCGGGGGGCGACGGGGATGCGCTAGAT
>JBDNCR010000348.1:0-2864 GCA_046719555.1 Verrucomicrobiia bacterium
AAGTTTTTCCCGCGGAGTCGGCTGGGTCGGGCGTTTTCGATTGATTTGCCTGGGGTGACTCCGGCGATGCCGTCGCATGAGGAGTTGACGGGTGCGACGGGCAAGGCGGTGACGATGTTGCGACCGTCCGGGACCGCGATGATTGGGGGGCGACGGGTGGATGTGACCACGGAGGGGGGAATGATTGAGCAGGGTGCGGATATAAAAGTTGCGAAAGTTGACGGTGCTCGCATTATTGTGCGGCGTCTTTAACCCGCCCGGTTTTCTTGCCTTTCTTTCTTGGGGAGAGAGGTTGGAGCCGGGCACATCATCGGGAGTCGTTCATGTTGATTGTGTGGATTATCGTTGGGGTGATCGCGCTGATTGCGGTCATCATTGTTTTGAACTTTTTGGGGCTCTGGGTGCGCGCGTTTACGGCGGGGGCTCCGGTTTCCTTTCCGGAGTTGATTGGGATGCGGCTGCGCGGGATTCCCGGATCGCTCATTGTGAACGGGCGAATTACAGCGGTCCGGGCAGGGTTGCCGGTGACGACGAAGCAGTTGGAAACGCACTTCCTGGCCGGGGGTAATGTGGAGCAGGTGATTCGGGCGTTGATCGCGGCCGATAAGGCGCGTTTGAATCTGAATTTTGATCAGGCCTGCGCGATTGACCTGGCGACAACCGGTTCCGGCAAGACGGTGTATGAGGCGGTGCGGACGTCGGTGAATCCGAAGGTGATTGATTGTCCGAATCCGGCTTCCGGAAAGTCGACCATTGATGCGGTGGCCAAGGACGGGATCGGGGTTCGAGCACGGGCCCGAGTGACGGTGCGGACCAATTTGGAACGGTTTGTTGGCGGGGCGACGGAGGAGACGATCATCGCGCGGGTGGGCGAAGGGATTGTGACGACGATTGGCTCGGCGGAGACCTATAAGCACGTGTTGGAGAATCCCGACCGGATTTCGAAGAATGTGCTGGAGCGAGGGTTGGATTCGGGGACGGCGTTTGAGATTTTGTCGATCGATATCGCCGATGTCGATATTGGGGAAAACATCGGGGCGAAACTGCAAGCGGAGCAGGCGGAGGCGGATAAGCGGGTGGCCCAGGCGAAGGCGGAGGTGCGTCGGGCGGCGGCAGTGGCGACGGAGGCGGAGATGCGGGCGCGAGTTGAAGAGATGCGTGCGAAATTGGTGGAAGCGGAGGCTGAGGTGCCCCTGGCGATGGCCGATGCGTTCCGTAAGGGGAATATGGGGGTTTTGGATTATCTGCGGATGCAGAACATTACGGCCGACACGTCGATGCGTTCGTCGATTGCCAAAGACACGAAACCGGGCGAGACAAGCAGTTGATGTCAGGGAGACGCTGAGGAGGGGGAATGACGCCAAGTCTGGACCTGAGCGATTTTTTGATCCCGTTGATTTTCATCGGGGTGGCGATCTATCAGGTGCTGACGCGGGCGGGGCGCAAGCCGGAGGGGACCGGGCAGGAGCCCAATCCGTTCCCGGACGATTTTGATCCGGGACCGACGGAGGAGGAGCGGCGTCGGGGAGGAGATCCCCAGACTTGGGATGAGTTGATGGAGGCGCTGGGCCAGAAGCCGGAGGGTCGGAGGGAGTCTCCTCCCCCGATTCCAGAACCGGTGGCGCCAACGCCCCCGCCGGTGGTGGTCGTGCCGCCGCCGTTGCCACGGAGGTTGGAGGTTCCGGGTTCGGTGTCGTCGCGTCCGGACCCGGTGGTGGTGCCGAGGCGTGAGGTGCCGGAGCCGGCCAGGGAAGCGGGCGGGGGTTTTTGGGGTGGGCCGGAGGATCGTTCGGCGTGGGCGCAGCAAACGATCCGACCAATGATGTCGGCTCGGAGTGCATTTGGTCCCCCGGCCGGGTTGCGTCGACCCGTGCCAGCATTTGATGCGGTTCGTTTGCGGCGGGCGTTGAACCAACCGGAGCGGGTTCGGGAGGCGATTTTGCTTAATGAGGTGTTGCAGAAGCCGGTGGCCTTGCGTGGGCAGCCGACGGGATGGTCCGGCTGATGCCAACGAGAACGCCCTGAATTTCGAGTTGGGTCTCGGGGACGATGTCAGGATAGGCAGGGTTGGCGGCACGAAGAAGAACGCGCCCGCCTTCTTGCACCAGCCGTTTGAGGGTGGTGCCGCCGTCGATGAGGGCGGCGACGATGTCGCCGGTGCGGGGCGGGCGGTGTTCAAAGAAGGCCCAGTCTCCGTCGAGAATCCCTTCGCCCATCATGCTATCGCCCCGGACTCGCACGGCGAAGAGGCGGGTGGAGGGTGGCAGATGAAAGCAGGTTGGTTCGAGGGGGAGGTAGCCGGAGGGACGGTCGTGGGTGGCTGGGTCGGCCAGGCCAGCGGGGATGGTTTCGAAGCAGGGGATGCCATGGGGGGGCGCTGGGTCGAGGAGCTGGATGTTGCGGGATTTGCCGCGGCGAACGATGCGGCCTTCGGCTTCGAGTTTTTCGAGGTGATAGGAGATGGCGCGGGGGCTGCGGAATCCGAGGCGAGATTGGAGTTCACGGATAGTGGGGGGACGACCTTCGGTGGCGAGGCAGGAACGGATGAGGTTGAGGAGGGTGTCGGGTGAGATGAGGGAACGACGGGGCATGTTATTCAAATGAATGATAGCGGGTTGCGTGGTGGAGGGCAAGGGTGGAGGCGCTGAACTGAGGGATTGGCGGGGGTTAAGGTTAGGGTTGAGGTGGGTGGGTTCGAGCCGTATGGATGAGGGATGCAGCGGTTGATTCGATGGGTAGTGGATCGGGTGAAGAAGGTGGCGGAGTTGCCGGACAAGCCGCATTCGATTGCGTTGGGAACGGCGGCGGGGGTGTTTGTGGGGTTTACGCCGTTGTATGGGTTGAAGACGGTGTTGGCGTTGGTT
>JBDNCR010000349.1:0-2862 GCA_046719555.1 Verrucomicrobiia bacterium
GGAGGAAACTTTTTTTTTCATGCTGAAGATCCCGATTTTTACGGAGAAGCGGAAGCCGGTGGCCGAGCGGTGTGCATCGGATCCCAACACCAAGTTGCGGCTGCGCTATGAGCCGTATTATCACTGTGTGGACCAGGTGGATGGGATTGAGGTGGTGGTGAAGGGCAAGCGGATGGTGATGATGTCGAGTAATGAGTATCTCGGTCTGTCTCGGCATCCGAAGGTTTTGGAGGCGGCGGATCGAGCCAACCGTCAGTGGGGGACGAGTTCGTGCGGGTCACGTTTGGCTAATGGCACGCGAAGGTATCATTTGGAGTTGGAGGAGGATTTGGCGGGTTTTTTGGGCAAGGAGGCCTGCCATGTGTTGGCCGCAGGGTATTTGTCGTGCATGGCGAGTGTGACTTCGCTGGCGCAGCGGGGGGATGCGGTGATTGTGGATCGGAGCATTCATGCGGCGTTGTGGGATGGGGTGAACCTGAGCTTGGGAACGGTGGAGCGGTTCAGCCACGAGGATATGGAGTCGCTGGAGTTGCTGTTGGAGCAGTTGGATGCGGCCCAGCCCAAAATCATTGTGGTGGACGGGGTCTATTCGATGGAGGGGCACATTGCGTCGCTGCCGCATTTGACGCGGTTGGCGCAGAAGTATGAGGCGTTTTTAGTGGTGGATGATGCGCACGGGTTTGGGGTGCTCGGTCGGGAGGGTCGGGGGGTGTGCGATCATTTTGGTTTGGGGTCGGAGGTGGACCTGATCGCGGGGAGTTTTTCCAAGTCGCTGGCCAGCACGGGCGGTTTTATCGCGGGGGATCAGACGACGATCGATTACTTGCGGAGCACTTGTCGGCAGATTATTTTTAGCGCGGCTTTGTCACCGGGACAGGCCGCGGCGGCGCGGATGGCGTTGCGGGTGATGCAGGAGGAACCAGAGCATCGGGTGCGGTTGTTGGAGAATACGAAATATCTGCAAGGAATTCTGGATCGATTAGGGCTGGATTATTGGGCCAGTCCGACCCCGGCAATGCCGATTGTGATTGGGAATAAGGAGAAGTGCTATTTCATGTGGAAGTCGCTTTGGGAGCAGGGCTTTTTCACGGTGATGTCGATTTCGCCGGGGGTGCCCGTGGGCAAGGATTTGATTCGGACAGCGGTTTCGGCGTTGCATACCCGTGAACAGTTGGATCGGTTTGGGGATGCGTTGGCGTTGGCGATGAAGAAGGCAGGCATCAAGGGTCGATAGGCTAGGGCAGGTGGGGTTAAGCCTCGGGGGAGGAGATCGGGGTGTGGCGTGAGGAGGCGGGGATTGGGGCGTGGTTGGTTTTTCGAGTTGGCGGGAGGTGGGGAGGGAGCCTAGTTTGCGAGGCTGATGTCTCCACGTTTAGAAACGGTTTTGGCAAAGCATCGGCTCGTGCCGGTGGTGATTCTCGAGGATGCAGGACGGGCGGTTGATTTGGCGGGGGCGTTGTTGGAGGCGGGACTGGACGTGATGGAGATTACGTTTCGGACGAAAGGTGCGGCGGAGGCGTTGCGCCGCGTGGTGGAGGGGTGTCCGGGGATGGTGGCCGGAGCCGGGACCTTGTTGGATGGTGAGCAGGTGCGGCGAGCGGCGGATGCCGGGGCGGCTTTCGGGCTGGCTCCAGGGCTGGACGAGGCGACGGTGGGGGTGGCGCAAGGGGTGGGGTTGCCGTTTGTGCCGGGGGTGATGACGCCGAGCGAGGTGCAGCGGGGTTTGAGTTTGGGTTGTCGGTTGCAGAAGTTTTTTCCGGCCGAGGCGGCGGGAGGGGCTCCGTTTTTGAAGGCGTTGGAGGGTCCATTTGCGCATTGTGGGGTGCGGTTTATTCCGACGGGTGGAGTGAACGCGGAGAATGCGGCCGGGTATTTGAAGTTGAGTTCGGTGATGGCGTTGGGGGGCTCGTGGTTTGTGGATCGGAGGCTGACCGAGGCGGGGGATTGGGCGGCGATTACCCGGCTGACGCGGGAGGCACTGGCGGTGACAGGAAAGGTTTCATGAAAACGTTGAAGATTCGAGATGCCAAGAGTTGTCGGTTTGATGAGCTTTCGCTGGGTGAGGTGATGTTGAGGTTGGATCCGGGCGAGGGCCGGATCCGGACGGCGCGGTCATTCCGGGTTTGGGAGGGTGGAGGGGAATATAATGTGGCGCGGGGCCTGCGTCGTTGTTTTGGTTTGCGGACCGGTTTGGTCAGTGCGTTTGCGGAGAATGAGGTGGGCCGATTGTTGGAGGATTTGATGTTGCAGGGGGGAGTGGATCTCTCGCTGGTTAAGTGGGTGCGCTACGATGGCATCGGCCGGTCGGTTCGGAATGGGCTGAACTTTACGGAGAGGGGGTTCGGAGTTCGGGGTGCGGTGGGTTGTTCAGATCGGGGTTGGACGGCGGCATCGCAGATGAAACCGGGCGATGTGGATTGGGATTATGTTTTCGGGGAGTTAGGGGTGCGCTGGTTTCATACGGGAGGAATTTTTGCGGGGTTGAGCGAGTCGACGGCGGCCTTGGTGGTCGAGGCGACCGGGGCGGCTCGACGGCATGGGGTGGTGGTTTCGTATGATTTGAATTATCGTCCATCGTTGTGGAAGGGGATAGGCGGGGAGGAGAAGGCCCGGGAGGTCAATCAGAAGATTGCGGGGAACGTGGATGTGATGATTGGGAACGAGGAGGACTTTACGGCGTGCCTGGGTTTAACGGTGGAGGGAGCGGACGCGAATCTGACCCGGTTGGAGAAGGAGTCGTTCAAGGCGATGATTCATCGGGCGATTGAGGCTTATCCGAATTTTAAGGCGGTGGCGACGACGTTGCGGGCGGTCCGTTCCGCGACGGTGAATGATTGGAGTGCGATTTTGTGGGCGGATGGC
>JBDNCR010000035.1:0-9352 GCA_046719555.1 Verrucomicrobiia bacterium
ATCTCTGGATTGGTGCCGTTGGAGACCGTACGGGGTTGGTTGGGGGCGGATTCGGAGCAGTCGGTGCGGGCTCTTTATTTGGGGTTGTGTCATGGGATGTTGTTGGTGGGGGCGGTGTATCATTTTTCGAGGCGGACGATTGTGTTGGCTCAGATGCGGGTGCAGCCGACGCGGGTGGCGGTGGGGAGTTTTTTGGTGATCATCGGGGTGGGGTGGGGCTTGTTGATGTTGCCGCGGGCGACCTACGAGGGGATTGATCCGATCGATGCTTTGTTTATTTCAACGAGTGCGGTTTGCGTGACGGGTTTGGTGTCGGTGGATGTGGCGACGACGTTTACGCCGACGGGTCAGTTCATTATCGCGCTTTTGATTCAGGCGGGAGGTTTGGGAATCATGACGTTGACGGTGGGTTTGTTTGTGGTGTTTGGCGGGGTGATGGGGTTTCGGGAGCAGGTGTTGTTGCAGGATTTTGTGCAGGCGGACGGGGTGCAAAAGTTGACGCGGATTTTGCAGAATATTGTGATCTTGACGCTGGGGGCGGAGTTGGTGGGTTTTGTGGTGTTGTTTGTGGCGTGGCGGGAGGTGATGCCGGAGGTTTGGGAGCGTGTGGGGGTGGCAGCGTTTCATTCAATCTCGGCGTTTTGTAATGCGGGATTTTCGAATGCTCCGGGCGGGTTTGAGAGTCCGCCGTTTGCGGGGAATATGCCGGGGTTGTTCATGATTTTCTTGTTAGCGACGGTAAGTGCGGCGGGTTATCCGGTGTTAGCCAATTTGTTGGGGATGGATGGGGTGAAGGGGAGGCGGGGCTGGCGGGTTCATACGAAGATGGTGTTGGGATTGCATTTGGGTTTGATTGTTTTGGCGACGGTGGTGATTGCGGCTTTGGAGTGGAATCGGGGATGGGCAGCGGACCAGGGGTGGTGGATGCGGGTGATGCATTCGTTGTTTGTTTCGACGATGCCTCGGACGGCGGGTTTCGGGATCGTCGATTTGAATACGTTTAGCGCGGTGACGGTGGGCGTGATTATGGTGCTGATGGTGGTGGGGGGGGCTCCGGGGGGAACGGCGGGCGGGGTGAAGTTGACGACGGCGGCGGTGGTCTTTGCTTATTTGCGTTCGTTGGTGACGGGGAACGGGGTTCCCCGTCTTTTGCGGAGGGAGATTGACCGGGAGGTCTGTTTGAAGGCGATGGCGATTGTGCTGTTGTATGGGGTGGTGGCGGTGGCGGGAACGGTGGCGTTGTTGGCGACGGATGGATTTGAGATTGCGCCGACCTCGTTTGAGGTGATTTCGGCGATGTCGACGTGCGGGTTATCGCTGGGGATTACTCCGGAGTTGTCTCCGGGGGGAAAAGGGATCGTGACGTTTTTGATGTTTGCGGGAAGGCTTGGAATTTTGACGATCTTGTGGAGTCTGATGTTTCGGGGGCGCGAGGATGCGCACCGGTTGCCGCGCGAGAATGTGATGTTGTATTGAGGGGATCATCGTTATGGCGGATCGATTTGCGATTATTGGATTGGGCACGTTTGGAACGAGTGTGGCGTTGTCATTGACGGATAAGGGGGCGGAGGTGGTGGCGATTGATTTGGATCGGAGCGAGGTGGAGGATGTGAAGGATCATGTGGCGATGGCACTGATTTTGGATGCGACGGACGAGGCGGCGGTGCGGGCCCTGGGGTTGGAGAAGGTGGATGCGGTGATTATTTCGGTGGGGGCCCGATTTGATCAGGCGATTTTGATTTTGGCCACGTTGCAGCAGGTGGGGGTGAAACGGATTTTGGTGAAGGTGCGGAGTGAGTTGGAGCGGCGGATTGTCAAACGACTTGGGGCGGCGGAAGGGATTATTCCGGAGGAGGATGCGGGGTTGCGTTTGGCGCAGCGGTTGATGCTTCACGGGGTGCTGGAGGCGAGCCAGATTGCGAAGGGCTATTCGATTGTGACGTTTAAGGCGCCACCGTCTTTTTATGGGAAGGCGGTTCGGGATTTGCGGTTGCGTGAGGAGCATAAGGTGAATTTGGTGACAATTTTTGAGGAGGATTCCGAGACCTCACCCCATTTTGGGAAGTGCACGGGGTTGCCGTCGCCGGATCAGATCATCAAGGCTCATGATGTGTTGTGCATTTTTGGGAAGGATGCGGATGTGCGGAATTTGGTGAGTTAGGGAACGGTTCTTTTGGGGGAGGGGATAGGCGGGAAGTTTTGCATGACGTGTTCGCCGGGTTGGGGCAGAGTTTGAGATCTTTGATGAGTCAGCGTTCTCCATGGCGTTCGGTGATGCTGGTGCTCCGGGTGGGGGTGACCGGGGGGTTGATGGGGTGGATTTTGTGGCAGTTGGATTGGCCATTGATTGGGGAGAAGTTGGCAGGGGCGGAGTGGGCTTGGGCGGGGCTGGCTTTTGTTGCTTATGGGGTGACGACCGGCCTGGCGGTGATGAGGTGGCAGTTGTTGCTGCGGGCGTGTCACACGGGGATTCGGTTGGCGCGAACGGCGCAGTTAACGATGATTGGGTTATTTTGTAGTGCGTTTTTGCCCGGGGTGGTGGGCGGGGATGTGGTCAAGGCGGTCTATGCGAGCCGGGAGTTGCCGACGAGGCGGCCGGCGGTGGTGGTGTCGATTATGATGGAGCGGTTGTTGGGGTTTATGGCGATGTTTGTGACGTCCACGGCGTTGATTTGCTGGCGTTGGGAGGCTTTGACGAGTGAGGCGGCGACGCGGTTGGCGGTGTATGGGTATTTTGCTTTTTTTGCTTTGGTGTTTACGGGGTTAGGGGTGGTGACGTTTTGTCGGGTGGAGCGCTGGTTGCCGGCATTCAAGAGCCGTCGTTTGAAGGAGGCGTATCGGGAGGCGGGTGAGAGTTATCGATTGTTTATCCGGCATCCGGTTTGTTTTTGGGGGGGATTGGGGATTTCGTGTGTGGCGCATTTTTCATTGATGGCGGTGTTTTATTTTGTGGCGGAGGCGCTCCGGATGAATTTGAATTTTTGGGATTTGGCGGCGGTGTTGCCTTTGGTGGGGTTGGTGACGTTGCTGCCGGTGACGATTAACGGGTTTGGGTTGCGGGAGGTGGCGTTCTCACACTTTTTGATTTTCGCCGGGATGACCACCGAGGCTTCGGTGACGTTGTCGTTGTTGGGGACGGCGGTGATTATGGGGTGGAGTTTGTTGGGGGGGGCGGTGTTTTTGCAGTTTCGGAGTGTGGTGGAGGTGCCGGGTTTGGTGGAGGCGGCGGAGGCGAATCGTTTTGATGTGGCGTTGGAGGAGGGACGGGGGAATTTTAGAGGCGGCAGTTGAAGGGTAGGGTTTGTTCGGCGGTTAGGGGAGGGAGGTTGGGCGGGGTGGGGTGTTCTTTTTGGTTGAGTCGGGTGAGGGCTTGGTGGCGGAGCTGAATCCAGCGTTCCGGTCCGTGGTTGGGGGCGGCGGCGATTTGGCGGAGGAGCGACCACCATTCGATGAGGAGGCGATCGATATCGCCCGGGCCAGCATGGTCTCCGGTGAGGCGGGTGCGCCGTTGGGTGCGGTTAAGGGCGGAGATCAGGGTGTCAGCCCCACCGGCTCCGTAGGCGGGAGGAACTCCCCATTCGAGCCAGCCAGGAAGGGTGAAGCGTCCGTAGGCGGTGCGGCAGGCTTCGGCGAGGCGTCCGGACCAGCGGGGCAGGTCGGTGCAGAAGCGGTTGCCGGCAAAGAGGTCGGCCAGATCGAAGAGGAGGTGATCGAGAGGGTAGTCGGGTTGTTCGAGGGCGGCGGCGATGGCCAGTCCTTCGGGGCCGGAGAAGTGGGCGACGATGGTCCCGCGTGGGGTGACGGCAAGGTTCCGATCAAAGAGTCCGAGTTGTTTCCATTGCCAGAGGAGGGAGGGTTCGGGGGAGAGGGAGAGACATTCGCTGCGCCAGGTGCAGGTGAGGCAGCCCTTGAAGCGTTTGCGGGTGCGGCGGATCAGGCGGGCACGACTGGTGGGAAGGACTTGGCCGCAGGGGAAGTGGTGGGGAAGGCGGGTTTCTTCGGGGGGAAGACCGAGGGCGGGGGGGGAGGCGGCGAAGAGTTTGAGGGAGAATGCGTGGACGAGCTGGGCGGGATGGTGAGGGGAGTGGATGAGGGTGCGAAGGAGCGGGGGCCAGGGAAGCGGAGGTGAACGGCGAAGGTGGAGGGGGTGGGCTTGGGTGAGGCGTGGGGTATCGCGGGAGAAGAGGAAGTAACCGACGTCGTCGAGTCCCCGGCGTCCGGCGCGGCCGGCCATTTGCAGGAGGTCATGGGGAGGGATGGGGTGGTCGAGTCCGTCCCGCTGGTAGGAGGAGGCGGTGACGAGGACGGAGCGGAGGGAGAAGTTGATGCCCGCGGCGAGGCCGAGGGTGGCGACGACGGCGCGGAGTTGACCGGCTTTGGCGAGGGGTTCGATGAGGCCGGCGCGTTGGGGATAGGTGAGGCCGGAGTGGTGGAATGCGATGCGGGTGCGGAGGAGGCGGGTTAGGTCTGGGCCAGCGAGATCGGTTTGGGCGTGGGAGAGGGTGAGGGGGTGCGGGTTGGGCAGTTCGCGGGCCAGTTGACGGGCGAGGCGTTCGGCTTCAGCGCGGTGGGGGGCGAAGATGAGGATGGGACCGAGTCCCTGACGGAGGGCGCCGGCGATGCGTTTGGGCCAGAATGATTGGATGGTGGGGGGGGCGGCGCGGGAGAGTCGGTCGGCGTCAATTTCTTCGAGGGGAACGGGCCGATGGCGGTGTTGAATGACGCGGGGTTGCCGACCGAGGCGGGAGAGCCAGGCGGCGATGGTGTCGGGGTTGGCGACGCAACCGGAGAGGAGGAGGAGGCGAGTGGTGAGGGGGGCGAAGGCGATGGCGGATTCGTAGTGGTTGCCACGGGCTGGATCGGCGAGCCATTGGAATTCGTCGATGACGAGGAGTTCTGGAGGGGTGGAGGTGAGGGAGGGAAGGACGGCTTCGAGGGTGGCGGTGAGGATGGGGGCGTCGGGATGGATGGCGAAGTCGCCGGTGAGGAGTCCGACGCGCCAGCCCCGAGCACGCCATTCGGCGAATTTATCGTTGGCGAGGGCGCGAGTGGGAACGGTGTAGATGGCCCGGTGTCGAGGACCGAAGCGGGGGACGAGTTTTTCGAAGATGTAGGTTTTGCCGGCGCCGGTGGGGGCGGTGACGATGGCGTCGTGGCCGTGGAGGATGGCTTCAATGGCGTTTTGTTGCCAAGGGTCGGGGAGGACGAGAGCTTGGAGGGCGTCCCAGGACACGGAGGGAGGCTAAACGGGGTCGGTCGAGTGCGCTAGTGGGTGTGGCCGGGGGAGGGCTAAAAAGAAAGCGGCCCCCGGTTGGTTCCAGGGGCCGCGCTGAGGTTTGGGGTGAGAGGGTCAGGTTTCGCCAAGGCCGAAGCGAACGAAGCGTTTGATGACGATGTTTTCGCCGAGTTCGCCGATTTTTTCTTTGACCAGGTCGAGGATGGTGCGGTTGGTGTCTTTGATGAAGGGTTGTTCGAGCAGGCAGAGGGTGTTGTAGACTTTGTCGAGTTTGCCTTGGACGATTTTTTCGACGACTTGGGGGGGCTTGCCTTGGACTTGGCCGGCGGCGATTTCGCGTTCTTGTTCGATGACGGAGGCGGGGACGTCGTCGCGGCTGAGGTATTGGGGGTTGGCGGCGGCGATGTGGAGGGTGATGTCTTTGACGAATTCGCGGAAGTTTTCGTTGCGAGCGACGAAGTCGGTTTCGCAGTTAACTTCGACCAGGACACCGACTTTGCCGCCGAGGTGGATGTAGGAGGCGATGATGCCTTCTTTGGCTTCCCGGGAGGCTTTTTTGGAGGCGGAGAGGTTGAGTTTTTTGCGAAGGATTTTCTCGGCTTCGGCGGGATCGCCTTTGGCTTCTTCGAGGGCGCGTTTGCAGTCCATCATGCCCGCGTTGGTTTTTTCGCGGAGGAGTTTGACGTCGTTCGGATTGATGGTGAGGGCTTCAGCCATAGGGGTGGGGTCAGGCGGTGACGGGTTCAGGTTGGGTTTGGGGTTGGGAGGCCGAGGCTGGGGTGGCCTGGGCGGTTGATTCGGAAGGGGAGGTGCGCTCGGTTTTGCTGCGGCGTTGGTTGCCTTCGATGATGGCTTCGGTCAGGGCATCGAGGATGATGCGAATGGAGCGGATGGCATCGTCATTGCCGGGGATGGGGAAGCGGGCGAGGTTGGGGTCGGCATTGGTGTCGGTGATGGCGACGACGGGGATGTTGAGGCGCGCGGCTTCCTGGACGGCGATGGTTTCGCGGGTGACATCGACGATGATGAGGCAGTCGGGCACTTTTTCCATTTCTTTGATGCCGCCGAGGTGCCGTTGGATTTTCTGGGCTTCGCGTCGGAGGACGCCGAGTTCTTGTTTGGTGAGGTTTTTGGATTTGGGCTGGGATTCGAGGCTTTCGATGTATTTGAGGCGGGCGACGCTTTTGCGGATGGTGTTGAGGTTGGTGAGGGTGCCGCCGAGCCAGCGTTCGCTGACGTGGTAGGAGTTGGATTGTTGGGCGCAGGCCACGATGGCTTCTTGAGCTTGTTTTTTGCAGCCGACGAAGAGGACTTTGCCGCCTTTGGCGACGAGGTCGCGGAGGAAGGAGCGGGCGGCGTCGAGTTGCTCAGCGGTTTTGTTGAGGTTGATGACATGGATGCCGTTGCGGGCTTCGAAGATGAAGGGTTTCATCTTGGGGTTCCATTTTTCGGTGCGGTGTCCGAAATGGACGCCGGCCTCGAGGAGGTCTTTGATGTCGGGTCTGGCCACGTTGGTGATCTTTCTGTTGATTTAGTACCCGCCGGGGCGGGCTTCCTTTATCTAAGGAATGGGGTGTTTGAGGTTGTGCCCGTTGCCGGGCGTTGACGTTAAGTCCCGAGCGGATGACCGGGTTCGGGAAACGAGGATGCTAGTCGCGGCGGGCGGGTTGCCAAGGGAAAAAGCGCGAGCTTGCGGGGAAGGGATGGGGTTCTCATAGTTGGTGATTATGGCGTTTGTTTTGGGAATTGATTACGGGACGAATTCGGTGCGGGCGTTGGTGGTGGATTGCGGGACAGGGCAGGAGTGGGGCAGTTGTGTGGTGCCTTATCCTTCAGGGGATCAGGGGGTGTGGTTGGATCCGAGGGATCACCATGTGGCGCGGCAGAGTCCGGCGGATTATCTTTATGGGTTGGAGGCTTCGGTTCGAGGGGCGGTGGAGGCGGCGAGAGGGAGGGGAGGGTTTGATCCAGGCGAGGTGATTGGGGTGGGGGTGGATTCGACGGGGTCCAGTCCGATTCCGGTGGATGGGGAGAATCGGCCGTTGGCATCGGATGGTCGGTGGCAGAAGAATTTGAATGCCCAGTGTTGGTTGTGGAAGGATCATACGTCGTTTGAGGAGGCGGCGGCGATTACGAGGTTGGCGCGGGAGATGCGGCCGGAGTATGTGGCGAAGTGTGGGAACACCTATTCTTCCGAGTGGTTTTGGTCGAAGATTTGGCATTGTTTGAAGGTGGATCCGGAGGTTTTCCAGGCGGCGTTTAGTTGGGTGGAGTTGTGTGATTGGATTCCGTCGGTTTTGGCCGGGGTTCGGGATCCGTTGGCGGTGAGGCGGGGGATTTGTGCGGCGGGGCACAAGGCGCTTTATCATGAGTCGTGGGGCGGGTTGCCGGATGAGGAGTTTTTGGGGCGGCTGGATCCGGAGTTGGCGAGGTTGCGGGGTCGGTTGTATGAGCGGGCGTATGATGCCCGGACTGAGGCGGGCCGATTGTGTGGGGAGTGGGCGGCGAAGCTTGGATTGAGGGAGGGGATTCCGGTGGCGGTGGGGGCGTTTGATGTGCATTACGGGGCGATTGGATGCGGGATTCGGGAGGGGGTGCTGGTGAAGGCGATGGGAACGTCGACTTGCGACTGTGCGGTGGTTGCGGCGGGGCGTGGGGTGCCGGATATTCCGGGGATTTGTGGGATGGTTCCGGGGGCGATTTTGCCTGAGTTTATTGGGATTGAGGCGGGTCAGTCGGCGGTGGGTGATATTTTTAAGTGGTTTGTGGAGCGGTTTCTCGGGGGGAACGAGTCGTTGTATGGGGAGTTGGAGGAGGCTGCGCGGTTGGCGCCGGGGGAGAGTGGTCTGCTGGCCTTGGATTGGAATCACGGGAACCGGACGATTTTGGTGGACCCGATGTTGACGGGGTTGTTGGTGGGCCAGACGCTGTACACGACTCGGGGCGAGGTGTATCGGGCGTTGATTGAGGCGACGGGGTTTGGGGCGCGGACGATTATTGAGCGGTTGCGGGAGTATGGGGTGCCGATGGAGGAGGTGATTTGTTGCGGGGGCCTGGCGGAGAAGAACCGTTTGTTGATGCAGATTTACGCCGATATCACGGGGTGCACGATGCGGGTGGCCGGGTCAGCTCAGGCGTGTGCCCTGGGATCGGCGGTGGTGGCGGCGGTGGTGGCGGGTCGGGAGGCGGGGGGTTATGCTGATTTTGCCGAGGCGCAAGCGGCGATGACTTCGGTGAAGCCGGAGGTGTTTCAGCCGGACCCGGCGCGCCAGGCGGTTTACGATCAGCTTTATGAGTTGTATCGGGACCTGCACGATGGGTTTGGGGGCCCCCGTCCGGGCGTGGATGTGAGTGGGTTGATGAAACGGTTGATGGCGATTAAAGCAGCGGTGAGAGGGTGAGGGGAGGGTTAGCTTGGGGAAGTTGGGGTGAGCAGGGTGGCGGCGAGGCTGAGGCCAAAGAAGACGATGAGGAAGAGGGCGATGAAGATTTTGAGGGCGATGCCGACGGCGAAGCCGAGACCGGCTCCCATGCCGGCTTTGGCGGCGTCGGCGGGTTCGCGTCGACCGAGGGTGAGTTCCCCGATGATGGCACCGAGCAGGGGGCCGAAGATGATTCCGGGTAGGGCAAAAAAGATGCCGATGAGGAGGCCGAGGCCAGCTCCGATCATGCCCCAGCGGCTGGCTCCAAACCATTTGGCACCAAGGATTCCGGCAAAGATTTCGAGGAGCTGGCCGATGGCAGCCACGGCGATCATGGCGATGATGACCCACCAAGGAACGGATTCTGGGGCGAGCCATTTGTGAAGGAGGGCGGCTCCGAGGATGAGTGGGGTGCCAGGGATTCCAGATCGGAGGGAGCCGACCAGTCCGGCGAGCATGAGGAGGATAACGAGGGCGAGGAGCAACCCATCGGGGATCATTTCGGGGAATTTGCCTGGTGCCGGGGGAAAGTCGATAGGGGACAAAGTTTTTTCGGGGTGGGGATGAATGGGCTGGCTCTCAAGCTCGTCTGTGTTAGGATGTTCGAATTGGGCGAGTGAAAGGCTTATGGTGAACCTGCGTCAATTGTTCTCACTGGGACCGGTTTTGTTGACGGGACTGGTGGCGGTGTGGA
>JBDNCR010000350.1:0-2854 GCA_046719555.1 Verrucomicrobiia bacterium
TGGGGGGCGGCGGCGTAGCGCTCATAAACCTCGGCGGCGCGTTGTCTGAAACAGGCCTCGCTGGTGAGGTCGAGTTTTTCCGCTGCATGGGTTTCCTCGTCTTCACCATCGGCAAAGAGTTCGGCATCAGCGTTGGGATCATCGGGGTCCTCGTCGTAGCTGCCGGAATCGAGCAGGCCGGTGTCCTGGGTGCCGATGGGCAGCGGAAGGTCGTTCTCAAGGGCGTGGAGGAAGATGTAATTGCGCAGGATATGGCGCTCGATGGATTGCTGAAACGCCTCGCCGCTGCTTTCCAGGCGCTTGAAGAGGTTGGTGCGGCAGAAGCCCATGAGCCGTTTGCCGGCACGGGAGAGGTCGTCAAGTTGTTTGCCCTCGGTTGGGGTCGGGGGCTGATGCGGTGTGGGTGCCACGTAGTTCCCCAAGCCGTAACGCGGCAGGGTCAGGGTATTGATCGAATCCACCACGTCCTGCGCATAGAGCCGGGCATATTGGTCGTCGGTGTCTTGGGCATTAACCTTGACTTTGACCGTTTTGGGGATGCGGTCCGGAAAGTAGGAGCGGGTTCCATTCGGGAAGGTGAGGAAGCGGCGGCCGGTCTCCGGGTCAAGCGTGGCGTAGTTTGACTGGATAAAGCTGCGGGTGCGGCGGACCATGAACAGGCGCATGAGATCGCGCCAGTCATCGGCTTCCTCACTCTTTTCGAAAGCGGCGAGGGAGCGGACCGGACACTTGTGGCGGCGGATGAACTCGGTCTCGCCGAGGCTGCGGATCAATTGCTCGGGGCGGATGCCGAGGTCTTTATCTTCGGGGATGAAGAGGCGGAGTTGGTTGGAGAGATCGTGGTAGGTTTTGTTGTAGGGCGTGGCGGAAAGCAGGATGCAGCGGCTTTCATTTTCCAGGATGTATTCCTGAATGGCCCGATAGCGTCTGCCCGCGCGGTTGCGCAGGTTGTGGCTTTCGTCAATGAGCACGACTTTGTAGCGGCGCAGGTTCGGCAGTTCGTTGGCGGCGCGGGTGATGGAGATGACTTTCGCCAGCAGGCGGTATTCGCTGGCGTAATCCTCCCACATTTTGACCAGGTTTTTCGGGCAAATGATGAGAGTCTCGGTGAAATGGTCGTCCTGAAACACTTTGGCCAAGGCGGTGGCCATCAGGGTTTTGCCCAAGCCGACCACGTCGCCGATCAGCACGCCGCCGCGTTTGTTGAGGTGATGCGCGGCGATTTTCACGGCAGCGACTTGGTAGTCAAACAGGCGGTTGCCGAACTCCGGCGGAATGCGGAACTGGGACAAGCCCGCGCGGGCCTCCTGGGCGAGGTGGTAGGCGATCTTGACATAAATATGGTAGGGCGGGATGGAATCCTCGCGGGCCCAGCTTGCCTCGATGACCTCGATCAGCTCCTTGGTGATGTCGATGCACCACCGGTCGCCCCAGCGATCCTCGAACCACTTGGCCAGCTTTTGCGTGGCGTCCTGATCCAGGACATCGACGTTGAGCTCCCCTTGTTTCGAGAGGCCGGCAAGGGTGAGATTGCTGGAGCCAAGGAAGCCGGTGATCGGGTTGTTCGGGTCAGCACGGAAGCACAGATAGAGCTTGGCGTGAAGGGTGTGGCGCAGAAACAGCTTCACGACGACTTTGCCTTCTTTGAGCTGCCGGGCGAGGCGGCGAAGCCCCGCTTCATCTTCATTGGTCGGAGCTCCGAGCGTCAGTTGATTGCGAAAGTCCTCGGCGAGCTTCTTTTTGAGGCGGAGGGCGGTTTGGTTGTCGAGCGGACTGGATTCTGCGGTGATGCTCAGAGCCTCACGAAGTTCGTCTTGGGGCACGGTTTGCATGCCGACGAGCAGTCTGCACTGCTGCCCCTCTCCCCCCGGCCACTTTTCGATGAGGGCATCAATTTTCCTCCATCCGCGTAGGTTGAAGTAACCGATGCAAAAGTCGCAGCGCTCGCAAATCGCTAACGTCTCACGCAAAGCGGGGAGCAGACTCTGGTCTATGTTGTCAAATATGCGGGGCATATGGAAACTCTATTCTTAAGGGTGGAAAATCTGCACATTCACGCATATTCACGCATCGGGTTGTTATCGGTTCCGACGAAAGGGTATTTTATGATGGTATAGCGGAAGACCCAGGAGCGCGGATGCGTTCTTTGTTGGCGATTTATTTGAGGGCGTTTTTTGGGGGGAGACATAAAAAGCTCATAGCCGATGCAGCTGATTTTGTCATAGGTGTTACAACACAGGCAAGCACGGCTATTGAATCCCGCGAGATTATAACGAGAGCACTTTGATGCATTTGTGTCAGCTGCAGCAAAATAAGCATCCAAACCGAGGAGTGCTGTGATACGAGTCAGGCATTGGCTTTTTTCTACACTCAAAAGAGATGGCTAATTTTGGCGTAGCAAAAAAAGTCTACAAGTTCCCTCATGAATGCCCAAAACAACATCCTCCCAGGAGTTGACACGTCCGCATTTGCAGCCAAGATAGCGTGCATGAAAAAAATGCCCGCTTTAGCACTGCTCGCTTTCCTCGCACTGCCGCAGGCCGTTGTTTGTGAAGAACTCGACGACGCAGCGGCAGAACCAGCCACAGAAAGTAAAAATCCCATGATAGAAATGACCACACCCCACGGCACAGTAACGCTGGAACTTTTCCCCGACGTTGCTCCCAAACATGTCGAGCGAATCCTGAAGCTTACACGAGAAGGGTTCTATGACGGTATCCTTTTTCATAGAGTTGTGCCCGACTTCGTCGCTCAGGTGGGCGATCCCAAGACCAAGAACGGCCTCAACCAACCCGGCGTCGGCTCTGGGGGCTCCAGCTATCCGAACGTGCCGCTTGAAGTGAAGGAAGGCGTG
>JBDNCR010000351.1:0-2852 GCA_046719555.1 Verrucomicrobiia bacterium
AGCTTGGGGGGGAGGCGGGGGAATCGGGGCCGGGGAGTTGGGGGTTTCTTCCGAAACGGTTTTTCAGGGTGAGGAGGAGGGAGGCGTAGAGGCCGGAGATGGCGCCCTGAATGCCGCGCCCGATCCAGGTGAGGTGCTCGAATTTGGGGGGAGCGGATCGGGATGAGGGGGGCGTGGCTGGGGGGTCGGAGCCTGGATCAAGGTCGAGCTGAGGTTGATGAGGTCCGGAAAGCATGGATGGCCGGGCAAGCCCCGGAGCTGTAAAGGTGCCAGCGGCAGCGGGAAAACCAACCCTATTTTTGCTGGAGGAAGGACGTGGACCGGAGGGAGGGATGGGGGTAAGTTCCGAGGGATGTTGACGAAGGGATACGTTGCGTTGTTTGCTCAGCCGCTGGATCGGGTGTCGATTTTGGGGTGCATGGAGGTGTGGTTGGAGAATTTTGAGCGGGTGGAGCAGTTGTTGCCGGGTCCGATGGGGTCAGGAACGGTGGTTTTGAGTGGGGGTGGGGAAATTATGTGGGCGGAGCATATGGAGTTCCGCATTGTGCATGGGGATGATTTTACGTGGGTGTATGTGAGTGAGAATGGGTTTGTGATGGAGACGAGCGGAGATCCCCACGAGGAGAATATTTTGCCGCTGGGAGCGGTGGTGGAGTTGCCTGGGGTGATTGAGGTGATTGATCAGAATGATGATCGTCGATTGGATGAGTTGGAGGCGAAAGGGTTAATTTGATGGAGGCGGGGAACGAGACGCGCTGGACACGCCGGAGCTGGTTGCGATGGATGGGGATGGCCGCGGCCGGGGGCGGGGTGACGGCGGTGGCGACGCCGGTTTATGGGCGGTGGGTGGAACCGGATTGGCTCGCGGTGGAGCGGGTTCGGTTGCGAGTGCGGGGGTTGCCGGACCGCTTGGCGGGGTTCACGGTGGCGCACTTGAGCGATTTTCATGCGGACGGTTATTTGTCGGATCGCTTGATGGATGAGGTGTTGAGGCAGGTGACGAAGGCGCGACCGGATTTGATTGCGTTGACGGGGGATTTCATTACGAGGGATCGAGCGGGTTTGGAGCGGATGGGAGGATGGGTGGGGCGAATGGACGCGCGGCTTGGGATCTTCGGATGTCTGGGTAATCACGATCGATGGCATGGGCGAGGTCAGATGGGGGAGGGGTTGGGCCGGATGGGGGTGGAGTTGTTGGTGAATCGTGGGGTGGAGTTGTCGGCGGGGATTTTTGTGGCGGGGGTGGATTCGGCTTGGGGGGGGAAGCCCGAGTTGAGGGCGGCGATGGCGGGGCATATGGGGTCAGTTCCGGCGCTGTTGTTGGCGCATGAGCCGGACTGGGCGGATGCTTATGCGGAGGATCCGCGCATCCGAATTCAGCTTTCAGGCCACACGCATGGAGGGCAGGTCAGGGTGCCGGGGTGGGGCGCTCCCATTTTGCCCCGGTATGGTCAGAAGTATGATGCGGGTTTGTTTCAGGTGAAGGGGTTGCAGCTTTATACGAATCGAGGATTGGGCATGGTGGGGGTGCCGTTTCGAGTGGCTTGCCCGCCGGAGCTCACGCTGTTGACGTTGGTGCCGGACGATGGGGGTTGGGGTTAGAGCTGTTCCCAACCGATGACTTTGCCTTTTTCGAAGATGACGGCAAAGGTGTCGACCCAGGTGGTGATGGTGTCGGGCTGGTAGATGGGGGCGAGGTAGACTTGGCCGTTGGGGAGGACGACGGAACGGAAGCGGTAGTTGGGCAGGTATTGGGTGTTGGCGCGTCCGTAGATCCAGCGGGTGAGGGAGCGTTTTTCCAGGCGGGCTTCGGTGACGCGAGAGGGGCGGCCCATGGCGATGTAGACGGCGTCGGGGGTCATGCCTTCTTCAATTTTTCCCTGGAGCACGAGTTGTTGCTGGGCGGGCGGGAGTTTGGCAAAGGCCAGCTCTTTTTCTCGAGCGCGGGTTTCGGGGGTGGAGCAGGCGGAGTTAAGGAGAGCCAGGCCGAGGGCCAATCCGGAGAGGGTGAGAATTTGCCTGGGCTTCACCGGAGAAAAGTAGCATGGCTTGGGGGAAAGGCGAGACGAGGATTTGGGCGGTGATCGGGTCTTTTTTTCGGGGATCGCCCGTGTCACTGTTGGGGTTGGTTCATGGATGTGGAGACGAAGACGGGGCTTCCGATTGAGACGGTTGAAGAGGCGCTGATTGCCGGGCTGCGGTCATCGGGTGCGGTGGCGTTGGCGGCTCCGACGGGATCGGGAAAGTCGACGCAGGTGCCGAAGATGCTTCTCCGGCACGGGTTGTTGGAGGCGGGGCAGGTGGTGATTGTGCAGCCGCGCCGGTTAGCGACGCGTTTGTTGGCGGGAAGGGTGGCGAAGGAGCTTGGGGTGCGATTGGGTGAGGAGGTGGGGTATCAGGTTCGGTTTGAGAACCGGACTTCGGCCCGGACGCGGGTTTGTTTTGTGACGGAGGGGATTTTGGGACGGCGTTTGATTGAGGATCCGGATTTGCGCGGGGTGGCGGCGTTGGTGTTTGATGAGTTTCATGAACGGCATTTGACGAGTGATGTGGCGGTCGCGCTGGCCCGGTTGCTGAGGGTGCGGCGTCCGGAGGTGAAGGTGGTGGTGATGTCGGCGACGTTGGAGGTGGGGCGGGTGCGGGAGTTTTTGGAGCCATGTGCCGAGGTTTGTGCGGAGGGGCGGACTTTTCCGGTCGCGGTGTCTTATTGGGACCGACGGATTGACCTCAAACGGGAACCGGTTTGGGAGGTGGCGGCCGAGGCGTGGGTGCGGGCGGGGGTCCGTCCGGAGGATGGGCATGGGCTGATTTTTATGCCGGGGGCGTATGAGATTTCCCGGACGGTGCAGGCG
>JBDNCR010000352.1:0-2852 GCA_046719555.1 Verrucomicrobiia bacterium
TGGGGGTGAGTTTGGAGCGGAAGGCCAAGCGGAAACATCGCCGGGGGGGAGCGGAGGCGGAGGATGCCTGACGGAAGAGTGGTGGAGGATTGTTTGGCCGCTCTGGCGATGGAGGAGGGGCATGCGGTCAATACGCAGTTGATTCATCGGCGAGTCTTTGAGGGGTTGAAGAGTTGGCTGGAGAGGCATCGTCCCGGGGTGGAGTGGAGTGAGGTGGATGGGGGGTTGGTTTTTGCGTATTTGGAGGAGCGGCGGAGGAACGGGAATTTGAGTCCGGCGTCGGTGAAGGTGGAGGTGACGTCGTTGCGGAATTTGTTCCGCTTTTTGCAGGAGCGGGGTGTGGTGGGGAAGGATGTGGCGGGAGCTTTGGATTTGCCGAAGTTGGTGCGGTATTTGCCGGAGACGTTGTCGGAGGAGGAGGTGGAACGACTGTTGGAGGCTTTTGTGGAGGAGGATGCGCTGGGGTTGAGGAATCGGGCGTTGTTGGAGACGTTTTATGCGACAGGGGCGCGGGTGTCGGAGGTGGCAGGGTTACGGTTGGAGGGAGTGGATTTGCCGGAGGGGTTGTTGCGGGTGGTGGGGAAAGGGAACAAGGAGCGGCGGGTGATGTTGGGGAGGAAGGGGCGGGAGGTGTTGGCGCGGTATGTGGGGGTGGGTCGGCCCCAGTTGGTCAAGCCTCGGAGTGGAGGGGAGGTATTTTTGGGTCGACATGGTCGGGCGTTGACGACGACGCGGTTGTGGGGCGTGGTCAAGGAGGCGATGCGGCGTGCGGGGATTGAGCGGAATGTGTATCCGCATTTGCTCCGGCATTCGTTTGCGACTCATTTGTTGGGGCGTGGAGCGGATCTGAGGGTGATTCAGGAGTTGTTAGGCCACGCGAGTATTACCACGACGCAGATTTACACGCATGTCGATGAGGCTCGGTTGCGAGAGGTGCATCGGCGGGCTCATCCGCGAGCCCAGGGGTTGGGCGGGAAGGGATGGGGGGAGGTGCCGCCTTGATTTCCGAGAGGGCGACGGGCATGTTCGGGCGATGAATGCGAAGCGGGAGGAGTTGGGGTTCGAGCAGGCGCGGAGGAGACAGGAGACGGTGGTGGTGGTGGAGCGGTTGCAACGGTTGGTGGGGGAATATGTGAGGCCGGCGCCTTCGATGGGGTTATCCTTGGAGGGAGGGCAGGTGGCGTCGGTGATTCGACAACTGGCGGAGCGGACGGCGCGGGGGGAGGGGGTGCCGGAGTTTGCGCCGACCCCGGAGGGTTATTTTTTACAGGGTTTGTATGAGGAGTTGGCTCAGGAGAGCATGGCGATTTTCGAGCGGGTGCCGAGCGGGGAGGGGGCTGGGGAGTTTCGACCGATTTCGGCGGCGAGCTGGCAGTTGGTGTTGGATGAGTTGGCGGCGAGGGTTCGGTGATTCCGCTGGTGTTGGTGACGGGTTTTTTGGGGAGCGGGAAGACGACGTTTCTGCGCAGGTTGGCCCCGGCGTTGGGCGAGTTGGGGTTGACGCCGGTGATTATTTTGAATGATTTTCAGAATGCCCGGATTGATGCGGCGACGTTGGAGGGGTTGGCTGCGGTGGTGGCGCCGATTGCGGGGAGTTGTGTGTGTTGTGGGTCGCGGGAGGAGTTTTTGGAGTTGCTGGGGGGTTTGGAGCGGAGGCCAAGGATGGTGGTGTTGGTGGAGGCCAACGGCACGACGGATGCAGCGGAGTTGTTGGAGATGTTGACGGTGGATCCCCGGTCGGCTGAGTTTGGTCCGCCGGTGCAGGTGGCCATGGTGGATGTGAAACGGTGGCAGCGGCGAGGGTGGAATAATGGGTTGGAGCGGGATCAGGTGCGGACGGCAAGTTACGTGAGTTTTTCAAGGGAGGATCAGGTGTCGGGGGATCGGGCGCGGGAGGTGCGGGAGCAGTTGCGTGGATTGAATGGTGCGGCACTGGTGGTGGATGCCGGGGAGATGGCGAGTTTGGTGGGTTTGCGGATGGGAGCCCAACGCGGCAGGACGCGGGCTCCGACCGGAGTTGGGGAGAGGTGGTCAGGATCGGAGGAAAGGAGGGTGGGGCATGAGGTGCATCACCGTTTTTCGGCGTTGCAGGTGCCGCTGCGGGTTGGGTTGACGGAGGAGATGGTTGTGAGTTGGTTGGCGTCGTTGCCGGAGAATGTGTTGCGGGTGAAAGGGGCGGCGGATTTCGGCCGGGATGGGGAAGGTTGGCGGGTGTTTCAGTGGACGGGCGCGGAAGAGTCGGCGGAGTTTTTGGATTTGCGAAAGGCGCCGGAGGTGGGGCGGGTGGCGGTGGTGATTGGGGCGGGTTTGGAGGCGGAGTCGATCCGGTTGGGTGCGGTGGCAGCCGGGGTGTCGCCATGAGTGCGGTGGCGGTGCTGGAACGGGCGCGCGAATTGTGGCCGGTGTTTGAGGGGCGACCTGGGTTCCGGGTGGGAGGCTGGAGCGAGGTGGAGCGGATGGTGACCGCAGAGGTGGGGATGGGAGCGTCCGGGGCGGGGAATCATGTGTGGGTGCCTCCCCGGCGGCTGTATGTGGTGACGGCCGATACGCGGGCGCCCTCGGCCTTGACGACGTTGTTTTTGGGTTGGTTGGCGGGGGCGGATTTGACGTTCAAGTTGCCTTCGGGAGGGGCGGGAGAGTTTGAGGCGACGGTACGAGAGGTTTTGGATCGGTTGGGGGCGGCGTGGGGGAGAAAGGTGAGACTGGAGCGGGAGTGGGAGCAGGAGGCGTGGGAGGCGGCGGAGACGGTGGTGGTGTTTGGGAGGGACGAGACGGTGGCGCATTTTCGTGGTTTGACGAAAAGGTGGCAGCGTTTTTTGGGTTATGGGCACAAGATTAGTGCCGCGTGGTTG
>JBDNCR010000353.1:0-2841 GCA_046719555.1 Verrucomicrobiia bacterium
GTGAGGTAGTTGGGGGCCAGGGGGTCGGGGATTTCGAGCTTGCGAGGGTGGAGGGGTGCCCGTTGACTGGCTCGATGCGGGTGTTGGTGGCGCCGGATAAGTTTAAGGGGTCGCTGACGGCGGCGGAGGCGGCGCGGGCGATGGTGCGCGGGGTGCGCCGGGCCTGGCCAGGGGCCAGGGTGGAGTCGGTGCCACTGTCAGATGGAGGGGAAGGGTTTCTGGAAGCGATGGCGTCGGGGTTGACGGGACGGATGGTGAGGGTGGAAGGGGTGCGGAACGCGGTTGGTCGGCCAGGACGAGCGCGTTTTTTTTGGGAGGCAAGCAAGCGGACGGCGTATGTGGCGCTGGCGGAGATCGCGGGGAAGGAGGGGTTAGCGGAGGGAGAACGTGATCCGTGGCGGACAACGACGTTTGGGGTGGGGCAGGTGATGGTGGCGGCGGAGGAGTTTGGGGCGCGGCGGATTGTGGTGGGTTTGGGGGGAAGCGCGACGAATGATGGAGGAACCGGGTTGGCGCGGGCGTTAGGCTACCGCTTTTTGGACGGGGATGGACGGGAGTTGGAGGAGGGGGGAGGGGCGTTGAGTCGGCTGGCCCGGGTGGTGCCACCGAAACGGTTTGTTTTGCCGGAGGTGGTGGCGGCGGTGGATGTGGTCAATGGGTTGTGTGGGCCGAAAGGGGCGTCCCGGTTGTTTGGGCCGCAGAAGGGGGCGACGGTGGAGATGGCGAGGGAGCTGGATAAGGCGTTGGGGCGGTTGGCGACGGTGTGGCATCCGCGGTTGGCCAAGGTGCCGGGGGCGGGTGCGGCGGGGGGGACCGGGTTTGGGTTGATGGCTTTTGCCGGGGCGAGGGTGTGTCCGGGTTTTGAGGTGGTGGCGAGGGTGGTGGGGTTGGAGAGGAAGGTGCGGGGTTCGGATTTGGTGTTGACGGGAGAGGGGGCGCTGGATGGGCAGACGGAGTTGGGCAAGGGGCCGGAACGGTTACGGGAGATGGCGGAGAGGGCAGGGGTGGGGGTGATTGCGTTTGCGGGGCGGGTGGCGTCGGAGCGGTTTCCAGCGGCCTTTGCGTTGGCGCCGGGGCCGAGTTCGGTGGAGGAGGGGATGGTGCGTGCGGGAGGGTGGCTGGAGTTGGTGGTGTGTCGTGCGGTGACGGTGTATCGGATGGGATGGGAGCGGGGTCGATGAGGATGTTTTTGGGGCAGCAGTTGGGGGAGAAGTTGGGGTTTGTGGGGTCGTTTGCGGCGGCGTTGGCGTTTTATTTTGTGACGTCGCTGGTGCCGTTTATGGCGTTGGCGTTGATTGGGGCAGGGACCATTTTGCGAACGAATGTGACCCCGGAATTCGTGGAGATCTTTGGGAGTGTGGTGCCGGTTGGGGTGAGGGTGAGCCCGGAATTGGTGGAGCGAATGTTGGAGCACTTTTCGGGTGGCGGTCTGGCGGTGGTGAGTGTGGTGTTGGCGTTTTGGACGTCAGCCAACTTTATGAATGAGCTGGCGCGGGCGCTTCATTTTATTTTTGCGGAGGGGGTGGATTTGCGTGCAGGGGGTGTGGTGCGGCGGTTGAAGTCGTTGATTTTGTTGCTGGTGTGGTGGTTGACGCTAATGATTTCGGCAATTTTGTTGGTGTTAACGCCGTTTGTGGAGGGGGTGGTCGCGGGGCTGACGGGATGGACGGAGGTCACGGATGAGGTGGTGACGGTGTTCCGGTATGGTTCGGCGATTGTGATTTTGTTTTACGCGATTAGTTTGACGTATGCGGTGATTCCGCAGGTTCGACCGCCGAAGGCGTTGGTGTATCAGGGGGCGGCGCTGGCGACGGTGGGGTGGATTGGGAGTGGATTGGCGTTTACGCAGGTGGTGGGTCCGTTGTGGTCGCACAGTTATTTGCATGGGGCAGTGGGGGCGGTGTTGTTGACGTTGTTGTGGTCGTATGTTTGTGCCTGGGCCTTGTTGGCGGGGGCGATGTGGGTGAAGCGGGGGGTCGATCAGGCATGAGTGAGGAGAGGTTACCGCCGGGAGCGGAGTATCTGGAGGTGCGGCATGTGCGAGCGTTTCGGGCGGTGGCGCGCCGGTTAAATTTTCGGCGGGCAGCGGAGGATTTGCGAATTTCGCAACCGGCATTGTCGCGGCAGATTGCGCAGTTGGAGGAGGGGATTGGAACGAAGCTGTTGTTGCGGGAGGGGCGGCGGACGGCGTTGACGGAGGCGGGCCGGTTTTTGGAGAGGCGGGCTGGGGGAATGGTGCGGGATTGGGAGCGGCTTTGGCGGGAGACTCGGGAGGCAGGGTTGGGGAAGGTGGGGAGTGTGGCGGTGGGGAGCACGGAGGCGGCGATGGCAGGTTTTTTGCCTCCGCTGTTGCGTCGGGTGCGGGGAGCGTTGTCCGGGGTGGCGGTGGTGTTGCGGGTGGATCATTCGGATGGGTTGGTGCGGGCGGTGGCGGATGGTGAGTTGGATGTGGCGTTTGTGTCGCTGCCGGCGAAGGGGAAGGGGTTGCGATCGGTTCGGGTGGCGGAGGAGCCGCTGGGGGTGGTTTTGCCGGAGGATCATCCGTTGGCGGGGCAGGCGTCGGTGCGGTTGAGGCAGTTGCGGGAGGAAAGGTTTGTGTTGTTTCCAGCGGAGGATAATCGGCATTTGCACGCGGATATTGTGGAGAGTTGCCGTCGGTCAGGATTTATGCCGAGGTTGGGGGAGGAGACCGGATCGCGTTCGTTGGCGGTGAGTTTGGTGGCAGCCGGTTTCGGCGTGACGTTGATTGGGGAGCGTTCGGCGCGGTTATGCGGTCCGGGAACGTGTTTCCGACCTTTGCTTGGGGAGCGTCCAGTGTTGACGTTTTATATGGTGGAGCAG
>JBDNCR010000354.1:0-2838 GCA_046719555.1 Verrucomicrobiia bacterium
ATTGGGGAGGTGAGTTCATGTGGGCCGACGTTGGTGGCGGGAAATGTGGAGGGATTCCGTGAGTATGGGCAGCGGGCGGGTGATCCGGGGGCAGGCGCGTTGGAGGCGGTGTTGATTGGGTCTGCGGAGGAGAGTGCGGAGCGGATTGTGAGGATTTTGGAGGGTCGAGAGAACGGCCCAGGGCGAGATTTGGTGGTGGAGAATGCGGCTTGGGCGTTGGTGGTGGCAGGAGTGGTGGATGGGGTGGAGCAGGGAAGGGAGCGGGCTGGTGGGGTGTTGGAGGACGGGTCGGCGCGGGCGGTGTTGGAGGCGGCGCGGCGAGGGTGAGATGCGAAAGGGATTGTTGTTTATTCAACAAGAGACCAGCTTCGGACGATGGATGGGATAGCAACCCACTTTACGTGGATCGATTGGGCGGTGGTGGTGGGCTATATGGCGTTGACGACGTGGGTGGGCCATCGGTTGCGGGGACGCCAGGCGAATATCCGGGATTTTTTTCTGGCGGGGCGCCGCTTGCCGTGGCCGGCGGTGTCGGGATCGATCATTGCGACGGAGATTAGCGCGCTGACGTTTATTGGGGTGCCGGGGATGGTGTGGGCAGCGACCGGGAATTTTACTTATTTGCAGTGGGCGATTGGGTCGGTGGTGGCGCGGGTGTTGGTGGGGCTGGTTTTGGTGAAGCGGTATTATGAGGAGGAGATTTATAGTCCCTACGATTATATGGAGCGGCGGTTGGGGGTTGGGGTGAAACGGATCGCGACGCTGCTGTTTTTCTTGGGGGCGATTCTGGGACAGAGTGTGCGGTTGTTGGTGCCGGCGATCGTGTTGCGGACGGTGACAGGGCTGGATTTTCAGTTGTGCCTGGTGTTGATCGGGATCTTTGCGGTGGGATGGACGTGGATGGGGGGGATGGCGACGGTGATCTGGACCGATGTGATGCAGTTTTTTTTGTTTTTGTTTGGGGGAGCGTTGGCGTTGGTGTGGATCGTGGGATCGCTGGATGGGGGTTGGGGAGCCTTGGTGGAGGCGGGGGAGGCGGGGGGAAAGTGGACGCTGTGGAATTTGACCACGGATCCGGCGGTGGAGTTCACGTTGTGGGTGGGGTTGCTGGCGATGCCGTTTCAGAATTTGGCGGCCTTCGGGATGGATCAACTCAACGCGCAGCGGATGTTTTGTTGTCGGAATGCGGCCGATGCGTCCAAGGCGATTATCTGGAGCAGTGTGTCGCAGGTGGTGACGGTGTTGATGATGGTGGTGGGGGTGGGGCTTTATGCGTTTTATCAGCAGTATCCGCCGACGGAGGCGGAGGGGGCGCTGTTTTTGCAGGATAAAGATTACGTGTTTCCGGTGTGGATCACCACGGTGTTGCCAGTCGGCGTGTCGGGGTTGGTGTTGGCGGGAGCGTTTGCGGCGGCCATTTCGAGTATGGACTCGATCTTGGCGGCACTGGCGCAAACGACGATGTCGTTGGCGGGAAAGACAGAGCTGGAGCCGAAGAAGGCGTTGGTGACGTCGCGGCTGCTGGTTTTGGGGTGGGCGCTGATTTTGGTGCTGGCGGCGATGGGTTTGGATCGGTTGCGGGGGGATATCAATTTGATTCCTCTGGCCTTTGGGATGGTGGCTTACACCTACGGACCGATGTTGGGGATTTTGTTTTTGGCGCTGGCGCCGGTGCGGGTGAAGTTGGGTGGAATCTGGCTTGGACTGGTGGTGTCGATTGGGCTGACGCTCTGGGTTCGGCCGGATTTGTATCATCTGCTGGTGCAATTTGAGGTGTTGAGTCCAGAGCAGGCGTTGGAACTGCGGCCGAAAGTGACGTTTGCCTGGTTGTATCCGGTGACCTGTTTGATCACGTTTGGTTGTGGGTTGCTGGGAGCGAGGCGGAGGGAGGGGACGTGAAGGAGCGGCAGCGGGTGTTGGTGACCGGAGCGAGTTCGGGGATTGGCAGGTCAACGGCCCTGCGTTTGGCGGAGGCAGGTTGGGAGGTGTGGGGAACGTCGCGGGATGGGGAGCGTTTGCCGCAGGCGGATCGGTTCCATCCCGCCTGTTTGGATTTGGCCGAGACAGGGAGACTTGCGGAGGTTTTGGACCGGCTTTGGTCGGAGTCTGGGGGATTTGATGTGGTGGTGAATAATGCAGGATCGGGGATTTTTGGGCCGTTGGAGAAGGTGAGTGAGGACGAGGAGCGGGCGCTGTTTGAGGTGCTTTACCACGGGCCGATGGTTCTGACGCGGGCCGCCCTGGCGCGAATGAAGGCGGCGGGTGGCGGACGGATGGTCCAGGTGACGACGGTGGGGGTGGAGTTGCCGATTCCCTATATGGGCACGTACACGGCGGCCAAGGCGGCGTTGTCGGCAGCGACGCGGATTCTACGGATGGAGTTGGGCCGGGGATCGATCCGGCTGATCGAGGTTCGTCCGGGGGATATTCAGACGGGGTTCAATCGGAGTGTGGCTCGATCGGAAGGGAGTGGGACGATCGAGGGAAAAGAGGTTTGGGAGCGGATGGAAAGGTTGATGGCGTCGGCTCCCGATGCGGATGTGGTGGGGAGGAAGCTGACAGAGGTTCTTGGGATGGAGGATCCGCCCGATTTGGTGCGGGTCGGGAGTTTTTTTCAGACGGTGGTGGGGCCGTTGGGGCCCCGGTTGTTGCCCGAACGGTGGGTGGAGCGGGCGATTGCGGATTATTACGGATTAGGGACGAGAGCGGGTGATGGAACGGGGTAAAAGGGGGGATGAAGGGAGTTGGTTCGAAAGGTTTGAATGTAGGTCGGATGTGGTCGTTCGGATTGGGGGGGGTGTGGAGGGAACGGCGCATGGGGACACACGCCCTACAGGG
>JBDNCR010000355.1:0-2818 GCA_046719555.1 Verrucomicrobiia bacterium
GGAAAAGAGCGGGGATGTCGCTGAGGTGGGAGGGGGTGTAGTCGGCCCAGCCGGAGGCGACTCGGTCGCGGACGCCGGGGCCGAGGAGGAGGGCGTTGGGGCGGAAGTGGGAACCTCCGCCGGGGCGATCGCCGGGGAGTGGGGCAATGCCAAGGAGGTGGACGAGTTCGAGGTCGAAGAGGTCGTTTTCCCGTTCAGCAAGGGCGTTGAGGAGGGTGCGGGGTGCGGCGCAGCCAGAACCGATAAAGACGCGCATGCCGTTGCGGATGGGGGCGAGGGCGGCGGCGGGTTCGAGCGGTTGGGGTTGGGTCATGGAGGGGTGGGCGGCGGGGAGGGGCGGGAGGTGGAGGAAAGATTCCAAAATTGGGGGGAGCGCCAGAGGCGGGAGATGAGGAGGTCGCGTTCGAGGAGGAATTCTTTGGGAAGTTTATCGTAGAGTTTGAGGAAGAGTTCGCCTTGGGAGAGGGCTTCTCCTTTCCAGCCTTCGCAATCGACGGCCATGAGTTGGGCGAAACGTTCTTCGGCCAGGGGGTCGGCTCCGGTCCAGTTGATGTCTTGGTGCCGTGGCATCCAGCCGAGAGGCCCTTCGATGGCGTAGGCGCGGCCGTGAACGCGGCGGACGATCCATTCCAGGACGCGCATGTTTTCGCGGAAACCTGGCCAGAGAAAATTGCCGTGGGCATCTTTGCGGAACCAGTTGACGTGGAAGATGCGAGGGGGGTTGGGGTTGTGGCGACCGATATTGAGCCAGTGGTTGAAGTAATCGGCCATGTGGTAGCCGCAGAAGGGGAGCATGGCCATGGGGTCGCGGCGGACATCACCGATTTTGCCGACGGCGGCGGCGGTCATTTCCGAGCCCATGGTGGCGCCGAGGTAGACGCCGTGGCTCCAGTTGAAGGCTTGGAAGACGAGGGGAACGAGGCTGTTGCGGCGGCCGCCGAAGATGAAGGCGCTGATGGGCACGCCACGCGGATTTTCCCAATCGGGATCGATGCCCGGGTTTTGGATGGCGGGGCAGGTGAAGCGGGCGTTGGGATGGGCGGCTTTGCGACCGCAGCCTGGGGTCCAGGGTTGGCCTTGCCAGTCGATGAGTTGGGGTGGGGGTTCGGGGGTGAGGTCTTCCCACCAGACATCGCCGTCGGGGGTGAGGGCGGTGTTGGTGAAGATGGTGTTGCGGGAGCAGGCGGCGATGGCGTTGGGGTTGGTGGTGGGGGAGGTGCCTGGGGCGACGCCGAAGTAACCGGCTTCGGGGTTGATGGCGTAGAGGCGACCATCGGGGCCAGGGCGAATCCAGGCGATGTCATCGCCGACGGTGGTGACTTTCCAGCCTGAGTAACTGTCGGGTGGGATGAGCATGGCAAAGTTGGTTTTGCCACAGGAACTGGGAAAGGCTCCGGCGAGGTAGGTTTTTTCCCCGGTGGGATCTTGCACGCCGAGGATAAGCATGTGTTCGGCCATCCAGCCTTCTTCTCGAGCCATGGTGGAGGCGATGCGGAGGGCGAAGCATTTTTTACCGAGGAGGGCGTTACCTCCATAGCCGCTGCCGAAGGACCAGATGGCGCGTTCTTCGGGGAAGTGAACGATGTATTTGGTGTCGCGGTTGCAGGGCCAGGGGACGTCGGTTTGGCCGGGATCGAGGGGAGCCCCGACGGAGTGGAGGCAGGCGACGAAGTCGTCATCGCCGAGGTGTTCGAGGACGGCGGCACCCATGCGGGTCATGATGCGCATGGAGACGACGACGTAGGGGGAGTCGGTGAGTTGGACGCCGATGCGGGAGAGGGGGGAGCCGAGTGGGCCCATGCAGAAGGGGACGACGAACATGGTGCGTCCGCGCATGCAGCCGCTGAAGAGGCGTTGGAGGACCTCTTTCATGGCTTTGGGGTCGCGCCAGTTGTTGGTGGGTCCGGCGTCTTCCTTGATCCGGCTACAGATGAAGGTGCGTTCTTCAACGCGGGCGACGTCGGAGGGGTCGGACCGGGCGAGGAAGCTGTTGGGGCGTTTGTCGGGATTGAGTGGGATGAGGGTGCCGGAGTGGACCATGGTGGTGAGGAGGTGCCGATTCTCTGCTTCGGAGCCGTCGCACCAGACGACCGATTCGGGGGCGCAGAGGGCGGTCATTTTGTCAACCCACCGGGCCAGCTTCGGGGAGGGGGAGGAAAGGCGGGGGGAGGCGGGGATGGTCATGGGGTGGCTAAGTGAACCACGGGGGGGACCGGATGGCTACGCGGGAATTGGGAGTTACCGCGCCGCGGTTGGCGGCGGGAGGCCGGATTCGCGGACGCCGGGGTCTGGATGAGCCCGGCCGCGAGTGAGGGAGGTAAACGCAAGACTGAGGAGGAAGAAGGCGATGGCGGCGAGGACGATGGTGGCCCCGGGGGCGAGGTCGGCGTAGTAGGAGGCGTAGAGTCCGATGAGGCAGGAGAGGAAGGCGACGGAGACGGAGGCGGCCATCATGGGGACGAGGCGGCGGGTGAGTTGGCCGGCGGTGGCGGCGGGGGTGATGAGGAGGGCGGTGGTGAGGAGGACGCCGACGGCTTGGATGGCGGCGACGACGGCAAGGGCGCAGAGGATGAGGAGGGCGATGCGGACGGTGGAGGCGGGCAGGCCGATGACGGCGGCGTAACGGGGATCGAAGGAGGTGAGTTCCAGTTCTTTGTGGAGGAGGAAGAGTCCGGTGAGGACCAGGAGGGCGACGATGGCGAGAAGGAGGAGGTCCGGTCCGGTGATGCCGATGACGTTGCCGAAAAGGATGTGGGAGAAGTCACGGAAGGAGCGGCGGGAGGACATGTAGAGGATGCCGAGGGCGAACATGCCGGTG
>JBDNCR010000356.1:0-2814 GCA_046719555.1 Verrucomicrobiia bacterium
GCGCGATGGAGGAGGAGTTGGATGAGGTCGGTGGGACCCGCGATGAAGCCGCCGACGTTGCCGAGGGCTTTGCTGAGGGTGCCGAGTTGGATTTCGATGCGGTCGGTCAGGCCAGAGGCGGCAATGAGGCCCCGACCTTGGGGACCAAAGACGCCGGTGGCGTGGGCTTCATCGACCAGGAGCCAGGCGCCGTAGCGGTCTTTGAGGTCGGCGAGAGAGGTGAGCGGGGCCAGGTCGCCATCCATGGAGAAAAGGGATTCAGTGACGAGGAGGATGCGGGTGGAGGGGGGATGACGGGCGCGGAGGGTTTGGAGGAGGGTTTGGGCGTGGTCGAGGTCGTTGTGATCGAAGATGCGGAGGGTCGCTCCGGAGAGGCGTGCGGCATCGAAGAGGCAGGCGTGGGCGAGTCGGTCGAGCAGGACAAAGTCGTTGGCTCCAACGAGGGGAGGGATGGTGCCGAGGGCGGCCATGTAGCCGGAGGGGAAGAGGAGGGCGGCTTGGGTTTGTTTGAAGTCGGCCAGTTGTTGTTCGAGTTGGGCGTGATGGGGGGAGTGTCCACCGAGAAGGCGGGCGGCACGAGCGCCGATGCCGACTTGGTGGAGGACGCGGGCGGCGGCTTCGGCAGGCGCGGGATGACGGGCCAGGCCAAGGTAGTCGTTGTGGGAGAAGTGTCCGGAGGGGGGTGAGGGGGTGAGGGAACGGGCCAAGCCGAGGTGGTGGAGCTGGGCGAGTTGGTCGCGGAGGGGAGCGGTCCAGTCGGCGGTGGTAGAGGGTGGGGAAGGATTCACGGGCGGCGAGGGAAAAGACGGAGGGTGGGACCGCGGGCGGTGAAACGGCCAAGTTGAAGGGGATCGGTTTCAGGCCGGTTCCCAGCAGGACGGGTGGTCCAGGCGGTGCGGAAGCCGGCTTCGGCGACGAGGTCGAGGATGGGGTCGGAGAGGTCTCCGTAAGGGTAGCAGAAGTGGTGGATGGGTTGGTTGAAGAGGTCTTCGAGTTTTTTTTTGGAGCCGAAGATTTCGTCGCGGGCTTGGCGGAGGGGGATTTGGGGGAGGTGGGGATGGGTGCGGGTGTGGGCACCGATGCGTTGGCCGGCTGCGAGCCATTCGCGCACTTGGCTGATGTCCATGAGGCGTTCGGGGGTTTCGCCCTGGGCGATTTCCCATCCGTTGAGTCGGCCGAGCCGGTCGGCGACAAGGAATTGGATGGCGGTGGCCCGATGTTGGATGAGGGCGGGCAGGGCGTGATGGAAGGTGTTGGCGAAGCCGTCGTCGAAGGTGAGGAAGATGCCGCGTGGGGGTTGGGGGTTGAGGGGGAGGTCGTCCGGGGTGAGGAAGGTGGCGCCGGCGGCGGCCAGTTCGGTTAGTTGACGGCGGAAGAGGTTTGGGGAGAGGTAGAGGCCCCGGAGACGGACCCGCCAGGGGCGGGGGCCGACTTTATGGTAGGTGAGGGCGGGAAGGCCGTGATCCCAAAGGTCGGGGAATTGGCGGAGGGAGGTGAACCAGGGAGGGGTCATGCGGGGGGGCGAGGGAGGCGTTCGCGTTCGTACCAGAGGGCGTAGCGAACAAAGGTGTAGAGGGCGGTGGTGGCGGCGATGTAGAGGCCGGGAAAGCCGTCGAGGAAGCCGCGCCGGAGGATGTAGCCGCGGAAGAAGCGCCAGAGAGGCCGGAAGAGGGTGTGAAGGAGGGACCAGCGGCGACCGGCTTCGATTTGTTCGCGGGCGAAGGCGTCGGCGTATTCGGGAATCTTGCGGATGTTGTCAAGGAGGGAGGGGAAGGAGTAGTGGTCGAGGTGGGCGGGGAGGGTGGCGGCGGTTCCGTCGAGGTGGAGTTTGTCGTGTTCGCGGCTGCCGGCCCAACGGCCGTGGCCCCGGCGGAAGAGACGGAGGTTGTAGTCGGGATACCAGTCGCCATGGGTGATCCAGCGTCCCATGAACCAGGTGCGGCGGGGGAAGCGTGCGCCTTGGCAGCCCCGGCCCCCGGCTTGGATGAAATCGGCGATGGCGGTTTGGAGTTGCGGGGAGACGACTTCATCGGCGTCGAGGGCGAGGATCCAGGGTTGGGTGGCCAGGTCGAGGGCGAGATTTTTTTGGTCGCGCCGACAGGTCCAGGGGCGTTCTTCGACGCGGGCACCGAAAGTTTGGGCGATGGCGCGGGAGTCGTCGGTGGTGTCGTTGAGGAGGAGGATGATTTCGGAGGTCCATCCGTGGACGGAGGCGAGGGATCGGGGCAGGTTGGCGGCTTCGTTGCGCGCGATCATGGTCACGCTCAACGGGAGGGGCACGCGGGACATGGTGGAGAAGCCTGCCAGAAGGCGGGCCCGGGCTCAACCTGGATGTCGGCGCTGGGTCAGGCGGGGACGGGCTGGGGACGTCGGCGGGTTTGAGCGGCTTTGATTTGGGCGTTGAGGGCTTTGGCTTTGGCGCGGATTTCCCGCTCCATTTGCCGACGAAATTTGCAGGCGAGGGCGAAGGCTTTTTTTTCGCCGAGTGATTGGATGGAGAAGGAGCGGTTGCGGGCTTGGTTGGGTTCAGGACGCCACGAGACGGTGTAGTAGAAGCGGACCACGCCATCGGGAGCGACGCGGCGGGTTTTGCTGACGCCGATGACGCCGGTGGTGTTGTTGCGGTTGACCTTCATCAGGCGGTAAGAGCGTGGGGACGGGGGACCGAGTTTGGTTTGGAGGTGGTCGCGATAGGCTTGGGCGAGTTCGAGGGCTTTGGGTTTTCCACCATTTTTCAAGTCGCTGAAGAACTTGGAATGGGTTTTGCCGGAGCGGTAGGCGCGAACGAACCAGCCGTGGGTATTGCCGGAGTCG
>JBDNCR010000357.1:0-2809 GCA_046719555.1 Verrucomicrobiia bacterium
GAGGTAGAAGTCGTGGGAGGGGTAGCGCATGCGGTTTTCGTTGCTGAGTTGGGTGCCGGTTTGGATGCAGAGGAGGACTTCGTGGGCGAAGGCGTCTTCACGGCGGACGTAGTGGACGTCGTTGGCAGCAACAAGTTTGAGGCCGAGGGTTTGGGCGAAGTGGCGGTAGGCCTGGCGGACTTTTGCTTCGCTGTCGAGGCCGTGGTTGTGGACTTCAAGGTAGAAATCGCCGGGGGCGAAGATGGTTTGGTAGTCTTGGATGAGTTGTTGGGCTTCGGTGAGATTGCCGTCGAGGACGGCGCGGGCGACGTCGTTGTTGAGGCAGGCGGTGGTGGCGATGAGGCCGGTGGCGTGGGTGCGGAGGAGGTCTTTGTCGATGCGAGGTTTGCCGTAGTAACGCCCTTCGAGGTGACCGGCGGTGACGAGGCGGATGAGGTTGCCGTAGCCTTCTTCGTTTTTGGCCAGGAGGAGGAAGTGATGGGCGGCGTCGCGACCGGAGGCGGCTTTGCGGTCAAAGCGGCTGCCGGGGGCGAGGTAGACCTCGCAACCGAGGATGGGTTTGATGCCGTGGTGGAGGCAGGTTTTGTAGAAGTCGAAGGTGCCGAACATGTTGCCGTGGTCGGTGATGGCGAGGGCGGGGAAGCCGAGGTCTTTGGCGCGGGTGACGAGGTCGGGGATGCGGCTGGCTCCGTCGAGGATGGAGTATTCGGTGTGGACGTGGAGATGGATGAAGGGGGTGGACATGGAGGTTAGGCGGGGTGGGAGTCGAGGAGGGAGTGGATTTCGTTGATGAGGATCTGGGCGCGAAAGGGTTTTTCCAGGAAACGGAAGCGGGTGGGGTCCCACGGGGTGGTGACGCTTTCGCTTTGGCCGAACATTTCTTGGTTATAGCCGGAGATCATGATGATTTTGATGTCCGGGGCTTTGGCGATGAGGCAGGCGGCGAGGTCGTAGCCGGAGATGTCGCCCGGCATGATGACGTCGGAGACGAGGACATCCGGGGGGCGTGGGGCTTGGTTGAACCAGTCGAGGGCTTGGCGTCCGGTGGCCACGGCATGGCAATGGAATCCGGCGCGGGTGAGCATGTTGGAGAGGAGGGAGCGGATGCCAGGTTCGTCTTCGACGAGGAGGACGGAGGCGCCTTGGGTGGGTTGGGGTTCGGCGGGAGGGGGTGGGTCGGCGGGGAGGGGTTCGGTGGAGGTGGGCAGGAAGAGGTGAAAAGTGGTGCCACGTCCGACGACGCTTTCGACGCGGATTTCGCCGCCATGTTGGCGGACGATGCCATCGACCATGGAGAGGCCGAGACCGGAGCCTTGGCCGGTTTCTTTGGTGGTGAAGAAGGGTTCGAACATGCGGATTTGAACTTCGGGGGGGATGCCACAGCCGGTGTCGGAGAAGGAGAAGCAGATGCGGGGTGGGCGGTGGGGTTCGGCGAGCAAGCTGACGGCCAGGGAGAGACGCCCGCCTCGGGGCATGGCATCGCGGGCGTTGAGGACGAGGTTGAGGATGACTTGTTCGATGGAACGGGCGTCGGCGAGGAGAGGAGGTAGGTTGCTTTCGACGGAGATTTCGAGGTTGATGTTTTCCGGGACGATGCGGCGGATGACTCCGCGGAGGGAGTCGATGAGGCGGTGGACATCGACGGGACCGAGTTGGATGGCGGAGCGTCGGCCATAGAAGAGGAGTTTGCGGGTGAGGTCGGAGGCGGAACGGGCGGCTTGGTCCATGGCTTCGATGGTTTCAAATCCGGCGGGGCTCAGTTTCTCGTCTTGGCGGAGGATTTCGATGCCGCCGACGAGGACGGTGAGGAGGTTGTTGAAGTCGTGGGCGACTCCGCCGGCGAGGGCTCCGACGGTTTCTGCCATTTCGGCGCGGCGGACGGCTTCTTGGAGGCGGTCCCGTTCGGTGAGATCTTCGACGACGCCGCAGACGAGGGTTTCGTCGCCGAGGGTGACGCGGGAGAGGTTGATTTCGAGTTTGCGTTCGGTGGTTTCGTCGAGGGGGACCCAGGTTTGGAGGGTGACGGCACCCTTGCGGGTGAGTTGGTTGGCGGCTTCGGGCCATGGGGGGACGGAGCGGTTGAGGCAGTCGGGGAGGGAGGTTCCGGGGTGGAAGGTGTCGAGGTTGCGGTTGAAGAGGCGGGCACAGGCAGGGTTGGCTTCGATGAATTGCCAGGTGTGGGCTTGGGCCAGGAAGATGCCTTCGGGGAGTTGGTCGAGGACGGCCTGGTGTTTGAGGTCGCGGAGGGCGAGGGAGCGCTCGCTTTCGGTGAGGCGCCGCATGGCTTGTTTGAGGGCGTTGCCGAGGTGGGCGATTTCGTCGTTTCCGGAGACGAGCGGTTGGTCGGACTGGAGTTGATCGGGGCTGACGTTTTCGACGGCTTGAGTGAGGCGATGGAGTCGGGAGAAGATGATGGTGCGGAGGATGAGGAGGAGGTAGACCACGGCTCCGGCACCGAGGATGGCGAGGGCGATAGCGAGTTCACGGGTGGTTTGGAGGCCTTGGTCGGTGAGGAAGGCCGGCCAACTAAGACGGAGGTTGATGGAGTCGGAAAGGGGGAGGTGAACCGAGCGGAGGTTGGTTTCGGGTTCCAGAGTGCCGGCAGCGACGGTGCCGTTGGGCCATTCGATGGTCACGTGGAGTTGGACAGCTTGTTGGAGGGCATGGATCCAAGAGCCGCCGAGGTGTCGGCCGAAGATCAGCCAGCCGGGGGAGGGACCGCTGCGGTCGCTTTCCATGACGGGGGCGGAGGCGACGAGGAAGGGTTGGCCGTCGAGGAGGAGGAATTGGGCAGGGGTGTTGAGGAGGG
>JBDNCR010000358.1:0-2800 GCA_046719555.1 Verrucomicrobiia bacterium
CTGCTCATCGTTCCCGATCTAACCCGGACCGCACCGGTCGGACTCCTCTTCCGCCTCCTCTTCGACCAGCTCGGCCCCGACGCCGCGGCCTTCGACGTCATTTTCGCCCTCGGCACCCACCCGCCCATGCCCCTCGAGGCCATGCTCCGGCGGCTCGACATCACCAAAGAAGAAAAACTCGCCCGCTACCGCAACGTCAACCTCCTCAACCACGCCTGGGACGATCCTCAGGCCCTCGCCGAAGTCGGCACCATCCCCGCCTCAGAGATCGAGCGGCTCTCGGGCGGCCTCTTCTCCATGGACGTTCCCGTCAAGGTCAATCGCCACGCCCTGGCCTATGACCGGCTCATCATTGTCGGACCCGTCTTCCCTCATGAAGTCGTCGGATTCTCGGGCGGAAACAAATACCTGTTCCCCGGCATCAGCGGCCCAGAAGTCCTCAACTTCTTCCACTGGCTCGGAGCCGTCGTCACCAACGCTCGCATCATCGGCAACAAATGGACCCCGGTCCGACGCGTCGTCGACCGCGCGGCCGCCCTGGTCCCCACCCCCAAACAAGCCTTCTGCATGGTCGTCGAAGGCCCCGACCTCTGCGGCCTCTTCACCGGCAGCCCCGAAACCGCCTGGGAAGCGGCCAGCGACCTATCCGCCCAGCTCCACATCACCCTCAAACCCCGCCCATTCCACACCATCCTCTCCTGTGCCCCCCTGATGTACGACGAGGTCTGGGTCGGCGGCAAATGCATGTACAAACTCGAACCCGTCCTCGCCGACGGCGGTGAACTGATCATCTACGCGCCCCACATCGAACAGGTCTCCGAAACCCATGGAAAATTGATCGAAGAAATCGGTTACCACTGCCGCGATTATTTCCTCAAGCAGTGGGACCGGTTCAAAGATTATCCCTGGGGAGTCCTCGCCCATTCCACCCATGTGTATGGACAAGGAACCTTTGAAAATGGGGTCGAAGTCCCGCGCGCCCGCGTCACCCTGGCCACTCGCATCCCGGAAGCCACCTGCCGCAAAATCAACCTCGGCTACCGCGATCCCGATTCCATCCGGCCCGAAGACTTCGCTGGACGGGAAGAGGAAGGCATTCTCCTCGTACCGAAAGCCGGGGAACGCCTGTTCCAATTGGAAGATCCACCAGAATGGGCCCGTCTCCTACCGTCACGGTAAACCAAGACCGCCTCCCGTGGCCGGTGCCGTCGCGCTCCCGCTCATCCCGCCCACCCGCTCACGGCTCCGGTGCCACCGTTCCATCGCTCCACAACACCCCGTCCATCCTCCGATCGTGCGGCTCCAGCGGCAAAGCCTCCTGCCGCGTCTCCACCCAAGCCACCCCCAACGCAACTCCCCGCCAACCCGGTTCACCCAACAAACGATCATAAAATCCTTTTCCCCGCCCCAATCGCCCCCCGCCCCGATCAAACGCCAAGCCTGGCACCAGCGCCAGCTCCACCTCCGCCGGATCCACCCGCCCTTCGCCATCGATCGTTGGCTCCAAAATGCCAAACGGACCAGGACTCCAGCCCGAGGCATCCTCGACCCGATACAGCACCAAATGGTCCCCTTCCACCCGCGGAAACACCCAGCGCTTGGCCGGGTCAAATCCCCCCGACCAAAGTGGGGTGATGTCCGGTTCATCGACCCGAGGTTGAAACACCAAAACCGTCCCGGCCTTCCGCCAAATCTCAAGCCGCCCCAGAGCCTCCACCATCGCCGCCCCCGCCTCCACCCGTTCCGCCCCAGTGAAGCCCCGCAGCCTGGCCCGAACCTGGCGTCGGAGCGCCACCTTTGCCGCATTCATCGGGACTGGCCTTTGCACGTCGGTCACCGTAGCTTGACCGGGTGCGTCAGGAAAAGCACAAGCAGGGAAAATGGACCGACCGCAATTTCGTCACCGAAGTCCTGTTGCCCTCCCTGTTCAGCCGCCGAGGGGGCACCCGGGCTGCCGTCGGCCCCATCTTCCCCCGCATCGCCGGTGAACAGTTCTGCCTCACCTGGATCGGTCACGCCTCCTTTCTGGTCCGGACCGAAAAGGCCAACATCCTCATCGACCCGAACTGGGCCAACTGGCTCTGGGTCATCCGCCGCCAAAAACACGCCGGACTCGAACTTCACCACCTCCCCACCATTGACCTCGTCCTCATCACCCACGCCCACTTCGATCACCTCAACCGGCGCAGCCTCCGCAAAGTCGCCTCCCGCCAACCCATCGTCGTTCCCCGCGGAGTGGGCGACCTTGTCCACGACCTCGGATTCGAGCGGGTCCGGGAAATGGATTGGTGGGAGAGTTTTTCCTTCCGAGGCCTCGACATCACCTTCACCCCCGCCAAACACTGGGGCGCCCGCAAGCTCCTCGACGCCCATCGCGGTTACGGAGGCTACGTCATCCGACAGGGTAACCGCAAAGTCTACCACGGCGGGGACTCGGCCTATTTTGACGGATTCCGAACCATCGGCGATCGGCTTGCACCCGATATTTCCATCCTGCCCATTGGCGCCTACGAAACCCCTTCCTTCCGGGACCATCACATCAGCCCGGAACAGGCCATGCGGGCGTTTCGCGAACTAAAATCCAACCTCCTCGTCCCCATGCACTACGGCACCTACCGGCTCAGCTACGAACAACCCCATGAACCGCCGCAACGACTCATGAAAGCCGCAGCAGCCACCGGAGATCTGCCCCGAATCCGGTTCCTGGTCGAAGGCATGCCCACCGTCCTCTAAACCCCCTCCTGCCCCCACGAAAAACCATTGACCGCCCCGACCACTTCCCCCATCATCCTCAGCTCAC
>JBDNCR010000359.1:0-2800 GCA_046719555.1 Verrucomicrobiia bacterium
ACCAAACCTCCGAATCGGAACCGACCGACGCGACCCCTGGCCAAAACGCCAACGCCGACACCTCCAACCCATCCGAACCCAACCCGCAAACCGCCTCCGGATCGCCCCCCGCCGACACCCCACCCTCCGAACCCCAAGACCAACCCGCCAACGCATCCTCCGGCGACCTCCAAGAAATCGGCGGCGGCTCCACCGCAGCCAATCCAAGCCATCGCGACGACGTGCCCCCCGACCTCCAAGGTCTGATGAGCCGCCTCGACCAGCTCCGGGAAAACGATACCCCGGGCCGGATCCACCAACTCTTCGCTCCCGAGGAACGTCTGCCTGAACCCATTCGCAAAACCTGGTAAAACCCATGAACCTCCCACCCCGTTCCCTCCTACTCCTCCTTGCCAGCCTACCCCTCCTCACCCTGACAACCGCCGCCCAAACCGTCCGGTGGCAACTGCCCGATCCCCATTTCTCCGTGGGCAAAGCCACCCCACTCGAACTGGTCTTTGAAAACACCTCACCCGAAGGCGATCCCCAACTCCCCCAAGTCGATGGCCTCGACCAATTCGGCGCCCCGGTCGGACGGCAAAAGCAAGTCTCCATCGTCAACTTCCGCCCCACCCACCGCGAAGTCCTCTCCTACTTCGCCCGGCCCACCCGCTCCGGTCGTATCGAAATCCCCGCCTTCGAAGTCCAAACCAAAACCGGCCCCCTCACCGTTCCCGCCCTCTCCATTGAAGCCGATGACCAGCCCCGACTCTCCGCCACCGGCGAACGAGTCGACCGCCTCGTCCGCGCCACCCTCGACACCCCCCTCACCGAAGTCTGGCAAGGCGAAGTCTTTCCCCTCCGCTACGAAATCCTCCTCCTCGGCAACCAACAAGCCGCCCTGGCCAGCGACCCCTCCACATGGACCCCCGACGGACTCCGCATCGCCCCCTGGCCCGAATCCCAAAACGTCCGCCGCAGCCTCGGCGGCGTCCTCCGCCTCGGCCGACTCTTCGAAACCAAAGCCATGGCCCTGCGCCCCGGCACCCTCAACCTCCCTCCCATCGAAATGGACATCGAACTGGTCAGCCACCGCACCTTCGGCCTCTTCAGCCCCTTCGGCGGCGGCCAGGCCGAACGAATCCGCATCCCCTCCAACCCCCTGACCCTCACCGTCAAATCCCTGCCCCAACCCGCTCCCGCCAGCTTCACCGGAGCCGTCGGCCAATTCCGCCTGGAATCCCGTCTCACCCCCGAAACCGTCGCCGTCGGCGAACCCGTCACCTGGAGTCTCACCCTCCGTGGCACCGGCAACTGGCCAGCCAACTTCGACTTCCCCACCCGCCGCGTCCCCGGCTCCATGCGGATCATCGAACCCGAAGTCAAACGCGACAGCTCCCCGGAGAAACCCTTCGAAGCCACCGCCACCCAAGACATCGTCATCATTCCCCGCGAACCTGGCACCTTCGACATCCCCCCCATCCAATTCTCCTTCTTCAACCCCACCACCGGCGATTACGAAACCCTAGTCACCGAACCGGCCCAACTCATCGTCACCGGCGACCAACCCGGCGGCACCCTCACCACCCTCCCCAAAATCTCCCCGCCCCCCACCGGCGACCGCCCCCCCCTTTCCCAACAACCCCCTCCTGAGCCCGGCCCCACCGCCCTTCCGCGCGATCCCCTCCCCGGCACCGGCACCACCCTCCGCCCCCTCCCCTCCTCCCTCCTTCTCACCCTCGGCGCCGGACTCCTTCTTGCAATCCTTCCCTGCTGGACCCTCCTTGCCCGCCGCGAAACCATTCAACGCCACCCGCACCACGCCGCTCGCCTCGCCTGGAACCAAGCCCAAGCCGCCCTCCGCTCCATCGCTCAAGATTCCCCCCACCTCTCGCACCACCTACTTCAATGGCAACAAGCCATCGCCCGCAGCCAAAACCTCCACCTCGCCTGCCCCACCCTGCCCCAACTCGCCGCCACCCCCCTCTTCTCCAACCCTGCCTGGACCGACCTCTGGACCCAAGCCGAAGCCTCCCTTTACGGCAACGTTCCCCTCCCGGACGATTGGATCCAGCGCGCCCAAACCGCTGCCGCAGCCTATCGACCCGCCTCCGTTCCCTGGGCCGCCACCCTCCGGCCTGCCCACTGGTTCCCTGCCCTCACCCTCCTCCTCCTCACCCCTCACCTGGCCTCCGCCGACCCAGGCGCCGACGCCTACCGCTCAGGCGACTTCGCCGCCGCCCGAGCCGCCTGGAACGCCCAACTCCAAGCCCAACCTGGCGACTGGGTCGCCCGCAACAACCTCGGCCTGGCCCTGGCCCAAGAAGGCCACTGGGATCGGGCCACCGCCGAATGGGCCCGCGCCTGGCTCGCCGCACCCCGCCACTCGGACCTCCAATGGAACCTCACCCTCGGCCTGGGCAAAGCCTCCTTCCAAGCTCCGGAACTCCGCCGTCTCACCGCCGATCGATGGGAAAACCGCCTCACCACCCTCCTCGCTCCGGGTGCTTGGCAAATGGTCTTTCTCTCCGGAACCTTTCTCCTGGCCCTGGGCACAATCCTCTTCCTCCTGGGCCGCTACACCCAACGTCCCCGCCTCACCCGCCTGGCCCTTCCCAGCGCCCTCTTGGCCTCCCTTCTCATCCTGGCGGCCACCCTCGCTCTGGCCCACTACGGACCCCTGGCCGATCCCAACGTCGCCTTGATCGTCGAAACCACCCCCCTCAAATCCATCCCCACCGACGCCCCGGTTAACCAAGCCAACAAACCGGCACCGGCCGGACTCCTCGTCCACACCGGCCCCACCTTCCTCGGCTGGACC
>JBDNCR010000036.1:0-9338 GCA_046719555.1 Verrucomicrobiia bacterium
AGCCCGGCTTCGTCGGCCAAGCCCAAACCGGCCACAGCCGCCCGGACTTCCTTGATGACGCCAATCTTGTTTGCCCCAGCTTCTTTCAGCACCACGGTAAACGAGGTCTTCTCTTCGGCAGGCGCCGCAGCCGCTCCACCTCCAGCGGCAGGAGCCGCAGCCACCGCCACCGGCGCCGCTGCACTTACGCCCCACTTCTCTTCAAGTTTCTTTACCAGTTCGGCCGCCTCCAAAACGGTCAGGCCGCTCAATTGCGTTACAACGCTATCTAGATCAACTGCCATAGTTTCTTTGCCGGTCGGGATCAATCCCTCCCAGCCTCCTGTTTGCGGTCCAAACTAGCCGACGGCACCCGCCGCCGAATTATCCCGGGAAGGCTCCCGGGCTAGAATGAACCTATTTTGCCTTTTTAGGTTTCCGGGACTCAGGTCCCGAAAAGGGTTATCGTTCAGTCTCCTTTTTCTGATTTTGCCTTGAGCACCTGGGCCAACTGCGCCGCCGGGGTGTTGATCAAGCGGGCCAACATGCTGGCCGGTTGAGAAATAAGACCCAGAAGCTGCGACAGCAGAACCTCCCGAGACGGTAGATCGGCCAGCGCATAAATGCTCGGCTGGTCCAGAACCGACCGATCCAGAATGCCGACCTTCACTTTCGGCTTTTCAAATTCGGCGGCGAAGGTCTTGAGCACCTTGGCCGCAGCCGCAATATCCGACGCCCCGTAAACCATCGCAGATTGTCCCTTCAGATGGTTCTCCAGTTCGGGCAACGATTCACCTTTCAGCGCCTTGCGCAAAAAGGTGTTTTTAACCACGTGCAGATGGGCCCCCGCCGCATCCAGACGCTTCCGCAGTTCGGAAAACTCCTCAATCTTCATGCCGGTGAAATCAACCACCAACACATAAGGAGATTCGTGGACTTTTTGTTGGATCTCGGCAACAACGCCGGCTTTTTCAGGTCTCATAGTGACGGGTTCCTCAGTTCTTTGAAATCTTCCCCAAATCCAAACGGATGCCAGGACTGAACGTGGCCGAAATGACACAGTTCTTCATGTAGGTTCCCTTCGAACTGGACGGCTTACTGCGGTTCACCGCCTCAATGACCGCCGCAGCGTTCTCCCGCAACTGTTCCTCGCTGAACGAGAGCTTGCCGCAAACCACATGAAGATTCGACGCCTTGTCCACCTTGAACTCCACCCGTCCCGCCTTGCAAGCTTTGACAGCCGACGCTGTGTCGTCGGTGACTGTGCCGGTTTTGGGGTTGGGCATCAGCCCCCGGGGACCGAGAACTTTCCCCAACTTCCGAACCTCCTGCATCGCTTCAGGCGTTGCCACCGCCACGTCGAAGTCTTGAAAACCTTCATTAACCTTTTTGATCAAATCTTCAAAACCCACGTAGTCCGCGCCAGCTTCTTTGGCCGCCTCCGCCGCCTGCCCCTTGGCAAAGACCAGAACCCGGACCTTCTTTCCTGAGCCGTTGGGCAACGCCACCGTGCCCCGAACCATCTGATCGCTCTGCCGGGGATCCACCCCAAGGCTAAAGGCCAGATCCACCGTCGGGTCCGCCTTGCCCACCGGCATCTTCTTCAGAAGCTGCACCGCTTCTTCCAGGGAATACCGCTGACGCGGATCCCGCAATTTCTCAGCGGCCTGATACCGCTTGCTCGTTTTTCTTGCCATGTTTTCTTTCCGCCCGACTTTTGCGGGCTTTGTAGTTCAATCGAGTTACCTCTCCTACGTCCCAAGCCGGCCACGGCCCGGGTTGTTGGACCGGCCTTTCCACCTAGTCCACAATCTCAATCCCGGCCTGCCGAGCCGTCCCGGCAATGACACGGAAGGCCGCCTCATCCGTCTTGGCGTTAAGGTCGGCCCGTTTGGTTTTAACGATCTCCATGACTTGTTTCCGAGTCACCTTCCCCACTTTGGTCTTGTTGGGTTCCTTCGATCCGGAAGCAATCCCGGCCGCCTTCTTCAACAAATCGGCCGCCGGCGGCGATTTGGTGATGAAGGTAAAGCTCTTATCCTTATACACCGTAATCACGACCGGAAGGACGTTCCCCGCGTCTTTCTGCGTGCGGGCATTAAACTCCTTGCAGAAGGCCATGATGTTCACCCCCTGCTGTCCGAGGGCCGGCCCCACCGGCGGGGCTGGGTTCGCTTGGCCGGCGGGAATTTGCAGCCGGACGATTCCTGTAACTTCTTTTGCCATGATCTTGATTTTCTGTCGGCCCTCTTCGGGAGCCTCAATTTAACCTTTAAACTCGTTCGACCTGCCAATACTCCAATTCGACCGGGGCCGAGCGGCCGAAAATACTTACTGAAACCCGAATCCGCCCCTTCTCGGGATCCACATCCTCAACCACCCCTTCCTGACTCTGGAAGGGGCCTTCGCCCACCCGGACCTTATCCCCCACTTGAAACGAAATTTTCGGCGTGACGCTATCTTCCCGATCCCGCAACTGAGCCAGCATTCCCTCCACCTCCTGCGGACGCATCGGAAGCGGACGCTCGCCCCCCGCAAAATTAATCACGCCCGGCGTTTCTTTGACAAAATACCAGGAGCGATCAATCAGCTTTTTCTCCTCATCGTAGAGGTGCATGTTGACGAAGACATAGCCCGGATAGAGCTTCCTTTCCGTCTCGATCTTCTTGCCCCGCTTGATCTCAGAGACCCGCTCCGTCGGAATCACAATCTCGTGAATCAACTCTCCCATCTCCTCGGTCTTGATCCGATTCTCCATGCTCTTCTTCACATTGCCTTCTTGGCCAGAAAGCACTTGAAGCGTGAACCATTGAGCGGGAACCCCGGTGGCGGCTCCGGCCTCGGACCTCGGCTGGCTGAATTCATCAGTCATGATCTAAAATTTCACAAGAAACCCGACCAGCTTGTTGATCAGGAAATCAAAAATCGTGGTGTAAGCTGCAAGCAATAGCGTCACCACGGACACCACAACCGTCGAATCAATCAAATTCTTAAACCGCCGGAAACCGGTCTGCTCCAAATCCCAGGGCCAGGAACACTTCTTCAGCTCCGCCACCACCTGCTCGCCGAAGGTGAGGATCCGGGCCCGAAACATCAAGAGCACGACCACCACGACCGCCAAGAGGCCGTACGTCACAAGGGTCCAAAACCAGCTTCCAGCAATCATGTTTCCTGTTTCTTCCGGTCTCCGCAGGGCAGGAGGGACTCGAACCCCCAACCGACGGTTTTGGAGACCGCTACTCTACCAATTGAGCTACTGCCCTAGAGAAGGTCGCGCGACCCGCTCGGGAACGGATCGCGCGAACCCAAAGATTACACTCGGTTTAGGGTTTATTCAACAATCTCCGTAACACGCCCGGCCCCGACGGTCCGGCCGCCTTCGCGGATGGCAAAACGCATATTCTTTTCCATGGCCACCGGGGTGATCAGTTCAACTTCAAACTCCACGTTGTCCCCAGGCATCACCATTTCCACACCTTCCTTCAACTTAATCACGCCGGTCACATCCGTCGTGCGGAAGTAAAACTGCGGACGATAGTTGCCGAAAAACGGCGTGTGCCGCCCACCCTCGTCTTTGGAGAGGATGTAAACCGTGGCCTTGAACTTGGTGTGCGGGGTAATCGAGCCGGTCTTGGCAATCACCTGTCCGCGCTCCACATCTTCTTTCTTCACGCCACGCAAAAGCAGACCAACGTTGTCCCCGGCTTCAGCCGTTTCCAGCAGCTTGCGGAACATCTCAATGTCGGTAACCACCGTCTTGGCCGTCGGACGAAGCCCCACGATTTCCACTTCCTCGTTCTTCTTCAACACGCCACGTTCAACCCGGCCCGTGGCAACCGTTCCCCGACCCGCAATGTTGAAGACGTCTTCAACCGGCATCAGGAACGGCTGATCTTTCGGACGTTCCGGCAGCGGGATATATTTATCAACCGCTTCCATCAGATCGAGAATGCATTTGGCGTCCGGCGAAGCAGGGTCGCCGCTTTCCAACGCCTTCAACGCCGAACCTTTCACAATCGGAATCGTGTCGCCAGGGAACTCATACTTGGAAAGCAACTCACGAACTTCCAATTCAACGAGGTCCAGCAATTCTTTATCGTCCACCATGTCCGCCTTATTCATGAACACCACCAGAGCGGGAACGCCGACCTGACGGGCCAGGAGAATGTGTTCGCGGGTTTGGGGCATCGGACCGTCCGCCGAGCTGACCACCAAAATTCCACCATCCATCTGAGCCGCACCCGTGATCATGTTCTTCACATAATCCGCGTGTCCGGGACAATCCACGTGCGCGTAGTGCCGGTTCTCCGTCTCATACTCCACGTGGGCCGTGTTGATGGTGATCCCGCGCTCTTTTTCTTCCGGAGCGTTGTCGATCTGGTCATAAGCCCGCGCTTGCGCCAGTCCCTTCTTGGAAAGAATCGTGGTGATGGCAGCCGTGAGGGTGGTCTTCCCGTGGTCGACGTGCCCAATCGTGCCGATGTTCACGTGGGGTTTATTGCGTGTAAAAGCTTCCTTGGCCATGGTGTCTCCTTGTGACTGCTAGTTCGTTTCGATCTGACTCGAGCGTTGGGTATTTTCGGGGAGAAGCCGATCGGTCGCCGTCTTCGCCCCACTTGGTTGTTGATCCTGTCGTTTTCATCTTCCAGCCCACGATCGGGATTGAACCGACGACCTCGTCCTTACCAAGGACGTGCTCTACCAACTGAGCTACGTGGGCGGACTTGACCTTCCAAAGTGCACTCGCACCTCTTCCAGTCGTCCATTTTTCCCGCTTCACCGGTTCTGACCGAGGGCATACCACGACCGTTTTCCGACGAATGAGGAACGAGTGTTCTACGGATGCGACCCGGGCTTGTCAACAGGCTTTGTCGAACTTTTTTCTACATCTTGCGGTAATTGCTCATCGCCGACAGTTGACGCCGCCGCACCGCATTAAGCGGGGTCTGCACATGAAACAGCAAAGCAAACTCCTCCGGCACCCGCCCCACCCCAGCCAAGGGCCGAGTCCGATACTCAAACTCCAACTCCCGCACCGTCGCCAAAACCCAAGCCACCGGCACCGGTTCGGTCAGAACTCCCGCCGAGCGAATAATTGAATAATCCGCCTTCGATACCCAGAACCGTCCCGCCAGACGATTAATCACCTTCTCCTCCCGACTCCGATAGGGCTGATCCTCCTTCGGCGTAAAACCTAGGATCCAACAGTCAACCCCCCGTTCCCGACCCTCACCTTCCAAACGGATATTAAAACGGGGGGCCAGCTTCTTCAAATCCATGCTCCGCATCGCCGCCTGAGACCGACCAATCTCCTTCCGGTCCACAGCAGGAACTTCCTCACCCACCTCGTTCGCTCGCCCCACAATCTCCTGGAACGCTCCTCCCGGTCCCGTCCGAATCGTTGCCTGAACCACCTCTTCCCGCGCCACCGAGTTGTCAGGATTCAACTTGGCATTCGTCAATGTCAAATCGAACTGATACTCGGCTTTCTTCCGGTTCACCTCCGCATCCTTCTCCAAAACCCTCGCAATAATCGTTTCCAAATCAGGAGCTGCCGACACCACGCTTACCTCCCACCCCGCCGCAACCAGCACCAGAGACCAAGCTCCAACCCATCGAAACATGTTCAAATCTCAGACAGACCCGGTAAAAGGCAAGCCCCTTTCCTCCCGACCTCACTCGACCTTTACAGCCCCCAGGCACTCGCCCTAGCCTTCCCGTCGATGAAATCCGCCTTCCAAATCGCCATGGAGCGACTCGACCAAAAAGAATCCTCCCGCAAACTTTCTGAAGCCGAAAAACAGGAAATTGCCCAGCTCACCGAGCTCTATCGAGCCAAAAAGGCCGAGCGCGAAACCTTCTTGGGCAGCAAAATTCAGGCAGCACGGGCTAGTGGGGACTTCAATGAAGCCGACCAACTTCAAGCCCAACTCGTTCACGACCTTCGAAACCTCGATGAAGAGCTGGAAGCCAAAAAACGGAAAGTCTGGGGGGATTAATCCCCACCTCAAGTTCCCCTGACTCGAACTTGTTTCCCCCGGGTCCCCGCCAACGCTTCCGCCACGATCGCCGCCACTGCCTCCCAACTCCGACTCCGAGCCCGTTTCCGACCCTCCGCCCCCAAAGACTCGCGCAACCTTTCGTCCACGACCAACCGCTCCAACCCCGCCGCCAAACCCTCCAGATCACCCTCATCCACCAACAGGCCCGTCTTCCCGTCCACCACCGCCTCTCCCACCCCACCACTGCGGAATCCAATCACCGCCTTCCCATGCGCGCCCGCCTCCAAAAAGGTCAATCCGAACCCCTCCACGCTCCGGCCTAGCGTGATCGGCGTCAGCGCGTACAGATCACACTGCGCATAAACCGACGCCAATTCCTCGTCCGGCACCTCCCCGAGAAACTCAGTCGCCACTCCCACCTCCGCTGCGGTGCGCTGCACCGTCGCCACATCCCCCTCCCGCCCCGTTCCAGCTATCTGCACCACCACCTGTTTCCTCACCGTCGGCGTCAGCCTCCCGCACGCCCGCAAAAACTCCACCTGCCCTTTCCGTGGATGAATCCGCGCCAACAAAAGAATCCGAACCCTCCCCAACTCATCCTTCGCCCTCACCCGCACCTCACCCATCGCCGTCGATCCCGGAGCCAGTGGCAATACGGCTGAGGGCCAACCCATCGACTCCGGCCAACACTCCATCAGCCCCGCCCGCGTAAACTCCGAATTGGTCAAAATCGCACGGCAACGTTTCAACAACCGTTTCACCCGCGGGCCGAGCCACCGGTTTTGTCGCCATTTCAACACCTCCGATCCATGCAAGATAGCCACCACACCCCGGCTTCCCCCATCATCCGGGCCGAAAGCTGCTCCCGTAATAGCTCCATACGAAGCCAGAACAATCGGCCGATCATCCCGAGCCAACAGGCTAACCCAAGCCCGGCGCGCCGCCCACAACCCTCCCACGGTCAACCGCCCGGAGCCCCGATAACGCTCCACCGCAAACGGAAACCTTTGATCCTCCCTCCCTCCCGCCAGCTCCGGCGCATGAACCGTGGGAGTTCCCCCACGCGCCACAAATCCACCGGCCAAATCTCGGCAAAACGAAGCCACCCCTCCGCGAAACGGCCAAAACTCGTGCGTCACAATGCGAGGCGAATCTTCAAGGGCCATCAATAATTTTCAGGTTAAAATTCCGGTAAAACATGATTGTCTCGGTGAACCCCCACGTTCACAATCCCCATTTAACGTTCTTAAAAATCATGCCGTTATCTGAATCCGAACTCCAGACCATTCACCAGGCTCTCAAACGATGCAGCCCCGAAACTGTCGAGGCTGCCCTCGCTTTCCGCAACGATGGAGACACCTCCAAAATTCCAACCATCGTCTACGGAATCCTGGAACGTTTCATGCCCGCCGAATCCGCGGGCAAACTCAAAAACGCCAGTGACGATACCCGTCTCATCGACGATCTCGGCGTCGATTCTCTAACCATGTTGGAGGTCGTCCTCGCCATCGAAGAGGTTCTTGGCATCCGAATCGAAAATGAGGAACTCCGCGAAATTTCAACCCTCGGCCAAGTCAAAGCCTTCATCGCCAAACGCATTGCCGAAGGTCCGGCCACATCGTCAGACGCCCCCGCCCCGGGCACCGTCAAGATGACCAAAGCCGACCTCCTCCTTACTCTTCCCCAGCAACCTCCTTTCCTCTTCATTGACGAAGCCGTCGTCACCACCGAAGGCGTCACCGGCTCCTATCGAGTCACCGGCGAAGAATATTTCCTGGAAGGTCACTTCAAAGACAACCCCGTCTTTCCCGCCTCCATCGTCTTCGAAGCCCTTGGCCAAGCAGCCTGCGCGTGGATTCTAAAAAACACCGAAGCCGCCGCCGCCGGCCACTCGGAGGTCGTCTTTGCCTCCATGGGCTCCGCCCACTTCTACAAACGCGCCGTCCCCGGAGACACCCTTCAATTCACCCTCAACCTTAGGCGTCTTCGCGAACCTCTCGCCATCTTCTCCGGTGAAGTCTCGGTCAAGGGCGAACGACTCGCTGCCGTCGAGGACCTCATGCTGGCCTTTGGCGAAGGAGCCTCCGCTCACCTCAACGGCGTCGCCTCCGAAGTCCCCGCCCCCACCCAAGCCGCTGCCTAAACACCCCTTCCGCATCTCTACCCCTCATCTCCGCCTGCCTGACCATGCAGTTCCGAACCTTCCCCGACACCTCCATCGCCCCCTGTTCGGCCATTGGCTTTGGCCTCTGGACCATCTCCACAGGCTGGTGGGGCACCTACACGGAAGACGAGGCCATCAACCTCATGCGTCAGGCCTTCGACCTCGGCATCAACTTTTTCGACGCCGCTGACACCTACGGCAACGGTCTCAGTGAAGAACTCATCCCCAAAGCCTTTCCCACTCAACGCGATCACCTCGTCATCGCCACCAAAGTCGGCTACGACTTCTACAGCCACGGCGATGCCCGACGGGGTCAGCGCGAAATCCCACAAAACTTCTCTCCCGAGTTCATCCGCCAAGCGGTCGATCGCGCCCTCCTCCGCCTCAAAACCGATCGGATCGACCTGCTCCAACTTCACAACATCCGCATGGAACAAGTTGCCCACGACGACCTCTGGGACCTCCTCGCCTCGCTCCGCCAGGAAGGTAAAATCCTCGGATACGGCGCCGCCCTCGGCCCGGCCATTGGCTGGCTCTACGAAGGAATCGACTGCGTCCAACAACGCCAGCCCCATGTCCTTCAACACATCTACAACATGCTCGAGCCTTACCCCGGCCGAGCCATCATGGAGGCTGTCCCCGAAAGCGCTCCCACTCGCTTCCTCATCCGGGTCACCCATTCCTCGGGCATGCTCGAAGGAAAATACACCCCCGACACCGTCTTTCCCCCCAACGACCACCGCTCCCACCGCCCTCGATCTTGGCTTCTCAACGGCCTGAAAAAAATCGAGCGGCTCCAACCTCTGGTCTCTCCCGAGCGCACCCTCGGCCAAGTCGCCCTGCTCTGGCTCCTCGCCCAGCCTCGCACCGGAGTCTGCCTCCCCAACATCTACAACACCGAACAACTGACTGAGTTCGCCCGCGCCCCGGACTGCCCACCCCTGACCACCGACGAACTCGACCTGGTCGCCTCCCTGCAAGCCGAGAACTTCGGCGTCCACGAAGATGCTCCTCGCTTCAAGGGCACCATGGAGCGCGCCACTGCGACCGCCGCCTAATCCAAGCCCAGCTCCAGCTGGCCCACCCCGTCCCCAATCGCCACGGTCCCCCGGACTCCGGGCTGCCGCCCTTTGCCTTTCCTCCAGCGTCCGTTACCTTCCCAGCCTTCCCCTATGAATCGAGCCCTTGTCTGG
>JBDNCR010000360.1:0-2797 GCA_046719555.1 Verrucomicrobiia bacterium
CTGGGACTTCCCCAACGATCGCCTCCTCGGTCGCCTTGGCCACCTTCCCTACGAGGAAATTGCCTTCTTCCTCATTCAATCCCTCCTCGTCATCCTCCTCCTCGGTCTCTGCCTGCCCGAGGAAGGTCGGCCCACGCTCAAGCCAGTCGACTTCACCCTTCCGACCACCGCCCTCCCTGCCGCGCTTGGGCTTCTCCTCTGGATCCTCATCGGTCTCGGCTTCGGACGCCGCGCCTGGGCTCGTCCCCGCCTCCATTACGCCTGGCACCTCCTCTACTGGTTCCTCCCCTTAATCCTCCTCCAATGGGCCTTCGCCTGGCCCATCCTCCTCCCGCGATGGGATCTCATCGCCCTCCCGGCCCTCGTCCTCGGCACCTGGCTCACCTTTGCCGACTGGATCGCCGTTCGCCAAGGCATCTGGTATTTCGATCCCGCCCAAATCACCGGCCACACACTCGCTCGAATCTTGCCCTGGGAAGAAATCGCCTTTTTTTACCTAACCAGCATCCTCGTCGCCCAGAGCTACCTCATCCTTCTGCCCGAATCCCTCCGTTAACTCCCAAACTCCACCGTCCCGAACCCACCCCCATTTTATCGGCAAATTGGTGTTGATTCCCCCTCCAACTCCCCTCTAATGCCGGGATGGCAGAATCTAAATCGTCCACCAAACGCAAACCAAACGCAGCCTTCATGAAGCCGGTCCAGCCCGATGAAGCCCTCGCTGCGATCGTTGGTTCCAACCCCCTTCCCCGAACTGAACTCACCAAAAAGCTCTGGGAATACATCAAAAAACACGGCCTTCAGGATGCCAAATCCAAGACCACCATCAACGCCGACGATGCCCTCAAAAAGGTCTTCGACGGTCGCTCCTCCGTCTCCATGTTTGAAATGACCAAAATGGTCTCCAAACACCTCGTCTCCTAACCCACCACCTCAGCCCTCAACCCCCTTCAAGCCGGGCCCACCACCGCCCGGCTTTTTTTTCATCTCTCCCCGACCCTTCGCAGACCCACCCCGCCCCTCCGACCATTCGACCCACTAACCCAGCGCGGCATGCTTCACAAACAACGGACCCAAAACCCGCGACAACTCCCCGTGCAAATCCTGCAAACCCCGGTATCGCTTCACGCGGGACCGATCCGGTTTGGCCGCCGTGGACGGATCGACCTTGACCATCGCATCGGCGATATCCTGAATTCGGGCTTTTAACCCTTTATGATTCATATAGGCCCATTTGGCCTGAATCGCCGCTCCAAAGGCTGCCCCCTCCGACGTCTGTAAACCGACCACCTCACAATCAAAAACATCCGCAAGAATCTGCCGCCAGACCGGATTCTTCGATCCTCCTCCCGTAATCCGGATCTGCTTGGGCCGAACCCCTAAATCCCGCAACCGATTCAACCCATAACCCAACCCCAGCGCCGCCCCCTCCATCGCCGCACGCGCCATATGTCCCGGCGTCATATTCCTCGACGTCGCCCCAAACCAGACCCCCTTGCCCAAGGGCAAATCCGGCGTTCGTTCTCCATGAAAATAGGGCAATAACATCAACCCCTCCGACCCTGCTGGCACCTCGCTTGCCAACCGGGTCAATTGCTCATGATTCAACTTCAGTAAACCCCTCACAATCTCGGTCGCCACCGTCACATTCATCGTGCACACCAAAGGTAACCACGCCCCAGTGCTATCACAAAAAGCCGCCACCTCCCCCGCAGGATCCACCGTCGGCCTGGTCGAATACGCGTAAATCGTCCCCGACGTCCCCAAACTCGCCGTCACAATCCCCGGCCGAATATTCCCCGTCCCAATCGCCCCCATCATGTTGTCGCCACCCCCCGTCGCCACCAACGTATCCGCCGCCAAACCCAACCGACGTGCCACCGTCAGCGCCATCTCTCCTAACGGTTGGGACGAAGGCACAATCGCCGGCAGAGCTTTCGACAATCCAGGGTCAATCGCCTCAATGACCGCCGACGCCCAATTCCGTGTCTTGGTATCCAAGAGCCCCGTCCCCGACGCATCTCCCGCCTCCATCGCCCGCTTTCCGGTCAGGTAAAAATTCAAATAATCGTGCGGCAACAACACCGTCGCCAACCGCGCATAATTCTTCGGTTCCCGCTGCTTCAACCACAAAATCTTCGAAGCCGTAAAGCCCGCAGGCAACCCATTGCCCGTCAACCGAATAAACTCCTCGCGCCCCCCCACCTTCCGCACCAAACCCTCCGCCTCGCTCGCCGTCGACGTATCACACCACAACTTCGCCGGTCGAATCACCTCCCCCGCCGCATCCAACGCCACCAACCCATGCTGCTGCCCGGAAACCGCCACCGCCTTAACCTCCGCCGCCCCCACCCCAGCCGCCTTCACTGCCCCGCGAATGGTTCGCTCCATCGCCACCACCCACCCCTTCGGCTCCTGCTCCATCTCCCCGGGCCCTAACCCTTCCACCATCGCATGAGCCGCCGTCGCCGAACCCAGAATCTTCCCCGATTTCCCCTCCACCACCAGCGCCTTGGTCCCTTGCGTCCCGCTATCGACCCCGATGAAACATTCAGCCATCGGCGACAACGCTACCCAAAACCGACCGTTCTGACGAGAACAAACCCGCCACCCCCTGCTTCGACCCGGCGCAACTTTCGAATTTCCTTTCCTCCTCTGATTTGATAAACGCCCTAAATGAGATCCCTCCCCCTCGTGATCCTCCTCCTTAGCGTCATCCCGGCGCTCCCCCAAAGCTCTCCCCCGCTCCAATCCGCCGAACTCACCACCGTCATCAACAAAGTCCTCCTCGCCAAAC
>JBDNCR010000361.1:0-2791 GCA_046719555.1 Verrucomicrobiia bacterium
CAATGCCACGGGAATGGGAAAGGCGATGCCATGAATCCGTCGCTCTTCGACTCGGTGAAAGTCCGAGGTCAACCCTCAGCCACCATTCGCAACATCCTCTACGGCCAACAGAACGAATCGGTCGTCAGCGGTAAAAAACTTGGGGGCATCATGCCCGCCATGGATTACCTCACCGATCAAGAAATCGCGGACGTCGCGACCTACGTCCGCGCCCGATTCGGTAACGTCACCCGGCCCGTTTTTCCCGAAGACGTTGCGGCACAGCGGCCGACCGAGCCCCGATCCGAATCCCCAGATCGGCCTTGATCGGGCTACTCTTTCAGATTCATCGACAGAAGAAACTCTACGTTGTTCTTCGTCTTCTTCAGCCGTTCCAGCGTCAACTCCATCGCCTCCACCGGAGGCAGCGAGGTCATCGCCCGGCGCAGAATGTGAATCCGCGGCATCTCGTCGGGATGATACAATAACTCTTCCTTCCGCGTGCCGGATTTTGGAATATTCACCGCTGGATAGACCCGCTTGTCCACCAGAGCGCGGTCCAAATGAATCTCCATATTTCCTGTCCCCTTGAATTCTTCAAAGATGACCTCATCCATCTTACTGCCGGTCTCCACCAAGGCCGTGGCAATGATTGTCAGACTCCCGCCCTCCTCCAAGTTTCGGGCCGCAGCGAAAAACCGGCGCGGCTTGTGCAGCGCATTCGCATCCACCCCCCCGGAGAGAATCTTGCCGGAGTGCGGCTGCAAGGTGTTATAAGCCCGCGCCAACCGTGTGATGCTGTCGAGCAGGATGATCACATCAATTCCCCGCTCGGCCAGACGTTTGGCCCGTTCGATCACCATCTCGGCCACCTGCACGTGGCGATCGGCCGCTTCATCAAAGGTCGAAGCAATGACCTCTCCCCGCACCGACCGTTTCATGTCGGTCACCTCCTCCGGACGCTCATCGATCAACAACACAATCAAATGCGCATCGGGATGATTGGCTGAAATCGAATTGGCAATCTTCTGCATCAGCACCGTCTTCCCCGTCCGCGGCGGTGCCACAATCAAACCCCGCTGACCGAAGCCGATCGGCGTGATCAAATCCACCGCCCGCATCGCCAGCTCCTTCTTATCGGCAACCTCCAACATAATCCGCCGGTTCGGAAACAGCGGTGTCAGGTTGTCGAAGTGGATGTAATTCTTCGCCTTCTCCGGGTTCTCCCCGCCAATCGTATCCACTGAAGTCAGCGCAAAGAACCGCTCCTTCTCCCTGGGCGCGCGGATCTCCCCGCTCACCGTATCGCCCCGCTTCAAGCCATAACGCCGAATCTGGTTGGGCGAGACATAAATATCCTCCGGGCACGGCATGTAGTTGTAAGCGGGCAGACGCAGAAAACCATACTGCTCGGGTAAAATCTCCAGCACCCCCTCGCCGAACATCCGGCCTTGGCCGCGGGCGTTCCGCCGCAGAATCTCAAAAATCAACTCGTGCTTGCGTAACGTTGCCGTGTTGTCGATGTGGAACTCATGCGCCAGATCGCTCAACTCATGAATATTCATCAACTGCAACTTGGTCAGATGCAGTTCCCGGCCCGGAGCAACTGGCACCGGCTCACCCCCCTCACCTCCGGTCGCGTCCCCCTCGGTCGGGCTCCCCTCATCCAACTCCACATCATCCTGCGGCAAGCCCTCATCCTGGCGCCCTCCCGACCGGAACCTCCGGCCGAATCGGCGGTTGCGTCGGCCAAATCGGCGACCTCCGCCGTTCTGGCGGCTCCCGCCTCCCTCCTCCCGATGCATGGGCTCGGCGGGGAGAGGTTCGGAACGTCTGCTTTCAGCGGGCGCGGCTTCGCCCGGACGGTAATCTTCTTCGTGGGACATAGGGGGGTTGGGGGGACGAGCCCGTGGGCTCAGGCAAGCAACTTGGCCATTGCGATCACCTGGCGCTCCAAAAACGCCAGACTACCGCTGTTCCAAATTACCATGTGGCTCAGATTCAGTTTCTTTTCCAAGGGCAACTGAGCACCAATGCGCCGCCCAATCGATGCTTCGTCCAAACCCCGAGCTTGCATGCGCTTTCGCTGCAAGGCTTCGGGACATCCGACGCCGATGATCCGATCGAAATACACTTCCGCTCCCGTTTCAAACAAGAGTGGGATCACCACGACCGACGGCCTGCCGGGTTCCTCCCGGCGGTGCCTTTCCAGTTGATTCTGCCATTCGGCGCGAACCCAAGGATGAACAATTGAATTTAGCAACCCCAGTTTCTCAGGGTGGGAAAAAACAATGTCGCCGAGAGCAGCGCGATTGACCGAACGATCAGCATTTAGAACCGCCTCCCCGAAAGCGTCAACGATATTTTTATAAACCCCCGTCCCTACCTCATAGGCTGCATGGGCCAATCGATCCGTCTCAATCACCCGCCAGCCCCGCCGGGCCAACATCTCGGAAACCATACTCTTCCCACAAGCCACCCCCCCGGTCATCCCAATCCGCTTCATCGCAACACCGTCGCCGTCAACGTGAACGTCGATCCAATCCGCTCGCCGCGCGACGTAACCCCACTAAAAAAATTCCGGTTAAACTCCTCACCTGCCCCTTGAAACCCGCCAATCTGAACCGGCACCCCGCTCACCACCCGGACCGTCGTGGCCAACGTTCGCACTTCAAAACTCTGCCAACGCCCCTCCGCCAACGCCCGAATCACCGGCACCACCTCCACCAAAATCGTCTCCCCATCCACCATCGGCCGCACCGACATGCTCGTCCCCACCGCCTCCCACCGCACCTCCGCTGGCACCAGAGCC
>JBDNCR010000362.1:0-2789 GCA_046719555.1 Verrucomicrobiia bacterium
GTGACAGTTGGGCGGGCGGGAGTGTTGACCGGAGCCGGGGTAGCAGGGGTATTGGTGGATGGAGAAGAAGTGGATGCCGGGACGGTTGAGGAGGATGGCTTCGGTGCCGTTGCCATGGTGGACGTCGAAGTCGAAGATGGCGACGGAGGATTCGCCTTCAGCGAGGGCGGCGAGGGCGGCGAGGGCGATGTTGTTGAGGTAGCAGAAGCCCATGGGGCGGTCGGGGGTGGCGTGGTGTCCGGGGGGGCGCATGAGGCTGAAGGCAGGGTGGCCGTGGCGGGAGGCGCGCATGGCCCGTAAGGCGGCACCGGCGGAGAGGCGGGCGATGGTGTCGATGTCGGGGTAGGCGGGGGTGTCGGGGTCGAAGGGGGCGTGGGGTTGACGCAGGAGGGCAAGGGCGGAGGGGGTGTGGGCTCGGAGGAGTTCGGCGTCGGTGATGGGGTCAGGTCCGAGCCATTCGAGGGGGAGGTCGCGCTGGGCTTTGAGGTTTTGGTAGGTGGCAGAGATGCGCTCAGGGGATTCGGGATGAGCGGTGGCGCGGTAGGCGCAGCAGCGGGAGTCGTGGATGAGGATCACCGTGGGGAGGGGGTGGGTGGGGTTCGTGGAGCGGTGGCAAGGGCGTGAATTTCCGGGGGGAAGGTGATGCCGTGTTTGGCGGCGAGTTCGGGGTTGAGGGTGAGGGTGAGTTTGGAGACGGGTTGGATGGGGAGGGAGGCGGGAGGGGTGCCGGAGAGGACGCGGATGGCGAGGGCGGCGGCGTCAGCGCCGGATTGTTCGAAGTCGCGGGCGTAGGTGAGCCAGGCGCCTTGGTCGGACTGGGGGGAGTTGAAGGTGAAGAGGGGGAGTTTGGCGCGTTGGGCGGCTTGGGCGATGCTGGAGAAGGTGGTGGAGGTGAGGGAGTCGGAGATTTGGATGATGGCATCGAGGCGCATGCCGGCGAGGGCGGCGGCGGCGTCGGGAACTTCGCTTGGGGTGTTGGCGGGGACGGAGATGAGTTCGAGGCCGGCGTCGCGTGCGACTTGGGTAAAGATTTTTTGGTAGGTGACGGAGTTGATTTCGCCGGGGGTGAAGAGGGTGCCGATGCGTCGCCAGGCGGGGAAGTGTTGGCGGATGAGTTGGACCATTTCGACGAAAGGGGACATGACGGTGCTGCCGGTGAGGTTGGGGCGTGGGGAGCCGTCGGGGTTGAGGGCACCGGCGGCTTGGGCATCGGCGACGACGCAGAAGACGATGGGTTGGCGGGAGACTTTGTTGAGACAGGCTTGGAGGGCCGGGGTGGTGATGGGCATGATGAGGTCGACGCGGGCAGCGACGGAGGCATCGACCATGCTGTTGAGGACGCCCAGGTCGCCTTGGGCGGCTTGGATGTGGAGGTGGATGGCGTCGGTCCAGCCGGCTTCGGCGAAGCCGCGTTGGATGCCGTGAATGGCGTCTTCGACGGCGGCGGTGTCGACGTAGCTGATGATGTTGATGCGGAAGGTGCGTCCGGGGGGCGGAGGGGGAAGGAGGGAGGTGTTGCGGGAGTCACGTTCTCCGAGGATGACGGTGGCCTGTTCGCGAACGGAGTCGGGGAAGGACCAGGATTCGCGAAGTCCGCGGAGGGCGGCGGGGTTGAGGAGGAGTTGTTGGGGGAGAATGTTGGAGACGGGAAGGTCGCCGGGGGATTCGCCCGAGAGGACGCGAGCGGCAAGTTCTCCGGTGAGGAAGCCGACTTGTTCGTAATCGGCGCCGAGGTCGAAGAGGGCACCGCGTTCGACGTTGGGCGGGATGACGGAGAAGACGGGGATGCGGTTGCGTTGGGCGACGCCGATGGCGGCATCGACTGCGGTGAGGACGGTGACGTCGCCGCCGACCCAGATGGCTTGGGCTCCGCGCCCGGCGAGGGAGGCGACGGCTTCGGCGACGCCGGAGGAGTTTTCGACATTGGCTTCCAGGAGTTCGAGGCCGAGGTCGGCGCAGACGCGCCGGGCCATTTTGACGTTGGCTTCGGAGTTGGCTTCGGTGGGGTTCCAGGGGACACCGACACGGGTGAGGCCGGGCCGGAGTTGGCGGAGGAGGGCGAAGGCTTCGGGGACGGGTTGTTTGGTGCCGATGCCGGTGAGGTGGGCGGGGTTGCCTCCGGGGGCGAGTTGGGTGATGCCGACGCCGGCGGCGACGGGGTCGGTGACGAGGCCGAAGACGTGGGGGGTGCGTCCGTCGCGGTTGGCGGTGGCGACGGTTTGGAGGCTGGGGGTGGTGATGGTGATGATGAGGTCGAATTTACCGGAGGCGACTTCGCGGGCGATGGCGTTGGCGGTGCCCATGTCGCCTTCGGCATTGAATTCGATGAGGTCGAGGTTGCGCCCTTGGAGCCAGCCGCCGGCGGCAAGTCCGCGCCGGATCCCGCGGGCACCGTCTTCGAGGATGGGTTGGGAGGCGTGGCGGACGAGGGCGACCCGTTTGATTTGGCCGTCATCGGCTGCGCGGGCGGCCCGGTGAAGGTGGTCGGTGAGGAGGAGGGCGGCGGAGGCGGCGAAGAGGAGGAGGACACCGAGGGTTAGGCGGGACATAGAGGGGATAGGGGTTTAGGGGGTGGGGTGAAGGAGATGGCCGGCTTTCATCGTTAGGATGCGGCGGGCCCGTTGGGCGAGGGCGGGGTCGTGGGTGACGAGGACGAGAGCGGTTTGGTGGTCACGATTGAGTTGGAAGAGCATGTCTTCGATGGGCTGGCCGGTGGCGCGGTCGAGGTTGCCGGTGGGTTCGTCGGCGAAGAGGATTCGGGGCTGATGAATGAAGGCGCGGGCCAGGGC
>JBDNCR010000363.1:0-2786 GCA_046719555.1 Verrucomicrobiia bacterium
TCTCGAGCGCACTTCCCCGGAACTTTTAACGTCCCACCTCCCAACGCCATTCCCCTTGATTCCAGTCCGGGCCCCGTTAGCCTCGCCCTCTTTCATGTCCGCTTCCCCCGCCTACAACCTCGCCATTGTCGGAGCCACCGGTGCCGTCGGCGTCGAAATCCTGCGCGTTCTCGAACGACGCCACTTCCCCGTCGGTCACCTCCGCCTCCTCGCCTCCTCACGTTCCGCTGGCAAAACCCTCACCTTCTCCGGTCAATCCATCCCCGTCGAAGTCCTTGCCCCGGAATCTTTCACCGACATCGACTTCGCCTTCTTCAGCGCCGGTGCCACCCGCTCCCGTCAGTTCGTGCCCGCCGCTCGGGACGCCGGAGCCATCGTCATCGACAACTCCTCCGCCTTTCGCATGGATCCGTCGGTGCCCCTGGTCGTTCCTGAGATCAACCCCGACACCCTTCGCCATCACACCGGACTCATCGCCAACCCCAACTGTTCCGCCGCCATTCTCGGCGTGGCGCTCGCTCCCCTCCACCGCGCCGCCTCCCTCCGACGCCTCATTGTCGCCACCTACCAATCCGCCAGCGGAGCCGGGGCTGCCGCCATGGCCGAACTTGAGGAACAAACCCGCGCCGTCACTGCCGGTCAACCCGTCCAACCCAAAGTGTTTCCTCACCCCATCGCCTTCAATCTCTTCTCTCACAACACACCGATTGCCCCCAACGGCTTTAACGAAGAGGAAAACAAGATCGTCGAGGAAACCCGCAAACTCTTCAACCTCCCCCACCTCCCGATCCTTCCAACCTGCATCCGGGTTCCGGTCCTGCGCGCTCACTCCGAGGCAGTTGTGGCCACCTTCGACCAACCCCTCACCGCGGACCAAGCCCGGTCCCTCCTCGCCTCAGCGCCGGGCGTCAAAGTGGTTGACGATCCCGCTTCCAACACCTTTCCCATGCCCCTCCACGCCAGCGGAGACCTCGACGTCCACGTCGGACGCCTTCGCCAGGACCCTTCCGACCCCCACACCCTGGCCTTCTTCCTCAGCGGAGACCAACTCCTCAAAGGTGCCGCCTGGAATGCCGTTCAAATCGCTGAAACCCTCATCGCTCAAGGCCTCACCCGTAAATCTGCCGCAGGCCCCGGATAACCAACCGCCCCATTCCTGGGATTTGCCGTGGCATGCCCCTCGCCCCTCGTGATAATCTTTCCATCACCGTATGAAACCACGCGTTGGTAACGCCGCCCTCTGGGGAGGATCGGTCGCCCTATCCTGGATGTGGGGGCTTGGACTCTTCTTCTCCGTCCAGTTTACCTTCTGGTTCGGTTTCTTCGGCCTCCTCTGCTTTGCCATTCCCAACGCCATCGGCCTCTTCCTCTTCGGCGCCGCCACCGCCTGGATTGCCCGCCGCCAAAAAGGGTCCAACTCCCTCGACACCTACTTTGCCCAGTTGGTCCGCCCCTTCCGCCTGGTCTTCTTCCTCTACCAACTCCTGGCCATCACTCTCACCATCTTCGCCCTCCTCCGCTATCTCTTCCAAGCCCTCGACCTCTCCCGTCCCGGACTGGTCCTCCCCTTGACTGTCCTCATCGTCCTCGCCACCGCATGCCTCTTTGGCGAAGAGTTTAACATCAAACGGATCAAATACAGCCACGGCGTCATGCTCTCCATCGTCCTCGCCGCCGTCGCCATCCTCCTCTACAACCTGCAACCCATCGACCCCACCTACCTCGCCATCCCCGGCGTTTTGCCCAATAACGATCTCTCCTTCTACGGCTTCGTCATCCCCCTGGTCGTCGGCCTTCTCATCGGTCCCTGGCTCGACCTCCAGCAGTGGCAACGCGCCATCCAAATCCAAAAAGAAAAAACCTCCATCACCCTCAGCTACTTCTTCGGGGCCGGACTCTTCTTCTTGCTCCTCATCTTCCACGGCCTCCTCGCTCTTTGGGCCATGGGTAACGGAGCCGCTAAGTTCAGCTATGTCGGCATCGACGGCATCACCTACGCCCACGAAGTGGTCACCCGCCTCCTTGCCTCCCCACCCTGGATCGACCACCCCCTGGTCCCGTGGTCCTACTTCACCTTCCTCGGCATCTGCGCCCTAACCACCCTCGACAGCGGCTACCTGGCCCTCCGTTGGTTCCTTCGCGAAAATCTCAAAGACTACAAAGTCGCCCTCCTCTCCCTCATTCCCAACCCCATTGTCGTCTCGCCCATCCCCAGCCTGGTCTTCGCCGGACTCTTTTCCCTGGCCGCCACCGTCATCGGTCTGGAGCTCGAATACTTCATGGTCTTTTACGCCACTTTCTTCATCGGTTACGGTGCCATGCTCATCACCCGCTCCTTCTCTTCCTCCAAACCCACCGAACCCATCCCCCAAATCCGCATGTTCTCCATGGGTTCGCTCGCCGTCGTCATCTTCGCCTTCGGCTACTTCCTTCGCCAACCCCTCCTCTTGATCTTTGGCTCCATCCTCCCCCTCGGCTACATCCTCTGGCTCCTCTTCGGCCTACCCGAGGAGCAGGAACGCGACGAGCCCGAAACGACCCCATCCCAAGACGATCCCGACCTCTCCTCCCGCGCCCTTTCCCGCGGCCCTCTCCCTCCAGCCCCCCTCCCCGGTGGCGCTCCCCTCATCCCCTCCGAATCCCAGGCCGTTTCCCTCCAGCCCTACGAAAACATGGGTGAATACATCGAAGGCAAATGGTTCGTCCACACCTTCCGCGCCACCTACGCCGACACCAACTCCACCGGCAACGTCTACTTCGGCATGTACGCCATGTGGGTCGGCAAA
>JBDNCR010000364.1:0-2774 GCA_046719555.1 Verrucomicrobiia bacterium
GACAAGGGGGTGGGGGGAACGGCGCATGAGGACATGCGCCCTACAGGTGATCGAATGGAAAGGCCGAGTAAAGAATAATGGGACTGACCCCGCCGGGGGGCGAGGGGCGGTGTTTGGGGAAACACGTCTTACAGAGACGCTCGGGCGAAGCGGGCGGAGACTTCCGGCCAGTTGACGACGTTCCACCAGGCGTTGAGGTAGTCGGCCCGGCGATTTTGATAGAGCAGGTAGTAGGCGTGTTCCCAGACATCGACGCCAAGGATCGGGGTGCCCAGGCTGGATTCCGGAACGGTGCCTTTCATCAGGGGATTGTCTTGGTTGGGGGTTGACACGATCTTGAGACCGTCCCCAGTCCGGATGAGCCAAGCCCAGCCCGAACCAAAGGTTCCCAGGGCTGCTTGATTGAAGGCGGTTTTCATTTGTTCAAGCGAGCCAAAGGCCGCACGGATGGCGGCGTCGAGTTCAGCCGAAGGGGTTCCAGATCGATCGGCAGGACTCATGATGGACCAAAAGAAACGATGGTTCCAATCGCCACCGCCATTGTTCCGGACGATGGTGCGAACCGTCGGGTCCTCGATGTCCGGAAGAAAGGTTTGAAGTTGGTCGAGGGTTTTGTTTTGCAGAGCCGCCTGGCCAGAAACGGCACGGTTCAGGTTGGTGACGTAGGCGCGGTGATGTTTGTCGTGGTGAAGCTGCATGGTGCGCGTATCGAGATGCGGTTCAAGGGCATCGGCTGGATAGGGGAGAGGATCGAGGGAAAAGGGTTCGGACGGGTTGGCGCGGATGGTGGATGGAAGAAGCGAGGCAGCTCCGGTCGCAAGAGCAAGGCGAAGGAAGTCACGGCGCGGTAAATCGTTCATGGGAGGAAATTAGACGGGAATGCAGGGACGGCAAGGGTCGGGAGGTTGAGGAACGAGGTTGACCAAGCGCGAGGTCCGGAGAGGCGTGGGGGAAAAGAGGTCAGGGAATTTCGATGAATTCAGGGGCGCGAGTGAGGTTGCGACAGCCGCGCGGGGTGACGATGACGAGGTCTTCGAGTCGGACGCCGCCGAGGGCGGGGTCGTAGAGGCCAGGCTCGACGGTGATGGCCAGGCCCGGAGGGAAACGGGTGTCCGAGAAGCGTGGGGTTTCGTGAATTTCCAGGCCGAGACCGTGGCCGGTGCCGTGGAAGAAGCCGGTCCAACGCCCCGCTTTTTTGACGGTGGGGTAACCGGCTTGTTTGAAACGGTGGAGGAGCGCGTCATGGATGGTTTGGCCGGAGGCGCCGGGTCGAATTTGGCTGAGGGCCCAGCGTTTGCCTTCGGCCACCGTGTGCCAAAGGTGGCGGAGGGATTCGGAGGCGCGGCCTTTAACCACGGTGCGGGTGAGGTCGCCAAAGTAGCCGGTGCGAAGGGAGCGGGGGAAGATGTCGAGGATGATGGTTTGATGCGGGCGCAGGGGACCGGAGCCGCGCTCGTGGGGGTCGCAAGCCTGGGCGCCCCCGGCGACGATGGTGCCGGAGGGAACGGCACCGGCGCGAATGACGGCGGCGTCAATTTCGCCCCGGAGGATTTCCGAGGTGAGGGTGCGGCCGTTCCAGAGGAGGGGTCGGCGGGGGCGAATGGTAGCTTGGCGGAGAATGTCAAAGGCGCGGGCCAGGCCGATTTCCGCGGCGCGGAGGGCCTGGGTGATGGCGCGAATTTCCTCGGGGGATTTGGTTTCGCGTTCGGGGAAGAAGGGGCCCTGGATGACGGTGACGCGGAGGCGGTTGGATTCGAGGGTGCGAAGGGACGCGGCATCGGTCCAGCCGGGCACCTGGACATGGCGGATGCGAAGTTTGCGGAGGTGAACGAGGGCGATCTCGGCAAAAGAGGGACTGCGGCCGAGTTGCTGGCGAAGGGTTTGGTGGAGGCGGGCGATGGAGAGGACCCGATCGACGGAGGCGGTGGCTCGGGCCCGGTCAACCTCGAGGGCGGTGAATCCGGCCAGGGTCCGGCCTTGGTGTTCGATCCAGAAGAAGGGATCGGGGGCGAGGAAGCGGGTGGCATAGAGGAGATCGGCAGCTGATTCGCTGGCACCGATCATGAGTCGGGCGGCAGGGGCAGAGGCAGGCATGAATTCGGAGAGTTAACCGTCGGAAGGCCCGATGAGCCAGGGGAAAAGGTGGGGATCACTCCACGCCGGTTAAGGGAGGCCACGCTGAAGGCCGGGTTCAAGGTAGGTCAATAAGGGGTCAGTTTCATCAATTCTGAATCTCTCGATCCTTTCGAAGGCGGTGAGGCGAGGTGTGCCGACGGTCGATTCTGCAGAAATCCACTGTTGAAGAACGCGATTTTGGGTGATCGCTTCGCTGCATCGGTTCCAAGCGGACAGCATCCCGTTTTTAGCGGCCTTGCGTGGGTGATGTGGGTTATGGCGGTCAAGGCCTCTGAGACAAGAACGGAGCTCGTGCGCTCGGCCCTCGTCGCCGATGCGCAAACCCTTGTAAAGTAGAGAGTAGAACGCTTTGGAGCTGAGGATGGATCGAGCAGAAAATATCGGCTGAATCGGCCACGACACCCGACATGGCTGGGGCCCACTTGGAAAAATCAGGGCTAGGGGGGGATGAGTCGTGAAGAAACATCGGACGGACCTAGTAGCTAGGACCGGAGGATTCACAATGAAACAAACTTGTAACCGTTCGGACCTTGCAACGAGACAATTCACAAGCATGTTCGCCGCAGTTTGAGGGGAATTTCTAAACCCGACTGAAAGAGTTGGGTTTCCGAATTCAGTTCAGACTTGGGGAAGTTGGC
>JBDNCR010000365.1:0-2773 GCA_046719555.1 Verrucomicrobiia bacterium
GGGGGGTGGTCCGGCGGCGACGTTCCCGGTTTAATCACAAGTTAAGCTTAAGCCAGTGGGGAGGGAATGGGAAGAAGGGTTTTGTGAAATCCGAGTGGGGGTGAGGAGCGATTGGAGCTTGGGGGGGATTAAGGAGGGCTCGAGAACAGAGGGATGTTGGGGTTGGATTCGGTGAAGTATTGCACGGCCCAGGTGTTGGGGAAGAGGATGACGGGGCGATTTTCGGCATCGAAGGCGCGGGTGGCACCGGAGGGAAGAACGGGAGGGGCCGGGGAGTCGTGCGGGAGCCAGCGAACGGTGGTCCAGGAGGAGGGTTCGAGGCGGGATTCGGCGCCATATTCGTTTTGGAGGCGGTATTGGATGACTTCGAATTGGAGGGGGCCGACGGCGCCGAGGAGGGGGGCGCGGGTGACGGAGTCGCGGAGGTCGAAGGCTTGGGCGAGTCCCTCGCGGAGAAGCTGGTCGAGTCCTTCGCGAAAGCGTTTCATTTGGCTGGTGCTGGCAGCGCGGAGGATGGCGAAGCATTCGGGGGGGAAGTGGGGGATTTCGTTGAAGACGATTGCTGGATCTTCGCTGAGGGTATCGCCGATGAGGAAGCCGAAGTTGCCGACGACGATCTCGATATCGCCGGCGTGGGCGTGATCGACGGTTTCGCGTTCGCGGGCGAAGAGGCGTTGGGAGTTGGAGAGGCGGATGGGTTTGCCGGTGCGAGAGTGGAGGACGGTCATGTCGCGGCGGAAGGTTCCGGAAACGATGCGGATGAAGGCGACATGGTCGCGGTGTTTGGGATTCATGTTGGCCTGGATTTTGAAGACGAAGGCCGAGAACGGATCGGTGGTCGGTTGGACGGGGCGGCCGAGGCTGAAGCGGGGAGCCGGGGGTGGGGCGAGGTCGAGGAAACGAGAGAGGAGGTGTTCGACGCCGAAGTTGTTGGCGGCGCTGCCAAAGAAAACGGGGGAGAGGCGGCCGGCGTTGATGGCGGCGAGGTCGAAGGAGGCTCCGGCTCCTTCGAGGAGTTCGAGTTCGGTGCGGGCGCGGTGCTGGATGTCGGGGGGGAGGGCAGCGGTTACGGTGGGGTCGTTGAAATCGGTGACGGTGACGGGGGCGCGATAGGCGCCGCCTGGGGTGCGTTCGAAGAGGTGGACCTGGCGTTGTTCGCGGTCGTAGATGCCGCGGAAGTCTGGGCCGTCGCCGAGGGGCCAGTTGAGGGGGATGGCGTGGATGCCGAGAACCGATTCGAGTTCGTCGAGAAGGTCGAGGGGGGGGCGGCCGGGGCGGTCGAGTTTATTGAAGAAGGTGAAGATGGGAACGCCACGACGGCGGCAGACTTCGAAGAGTTTGCGGGTTTGGGATTCGATGCCTTTGGCGGCGTCGATGACCATGACGGCGGCATCGACGGCGGTGAGAACCCGGTAGGTGTCTTCGGAGAAGTCTTTGTGACCCGGGGTGTCGAGGAGGTTGATGGTGCGGCCGCGGTATTCGAACTGGAGGACGGTGGAGGAGACGGAGATGCCCCGTTGTTTTTCGAGTTCCATCCAGTCACTGGTGGTGGCTCGTTGATTTTTTCGGGCGGTGACGGAGCCGGCGAGGTGGACGGCACCGCCGTAGAGGAGGAGCTTTTCGGTGAGGGTGGTTTTGCCGGCGTCGGGGTGGGAGATGATGGCGAAGGTGCGACGGGTAGCGATGGGGCAGGGGGTCATGGGGGGGAGGAAAGGCTGGAGGATGGGGCTGGGTCAGGGGTGGGTTCGGAGACGGTAGGTGGGGGGTGAGTCGGGTTCGGGATCGGGGAGGGTGCGTCGGGAGGCGTGGCGTTGGAAGAAGCGGAGGATGGTTTCGGCGAGTTTGGGGGAGATGCCTTCGACGGAGGTGAGCTCTTCGGCGGAGGCGGAGCGGATGCGTTCGATGGAGCCGAGGGTTTGGAGGAGGGCGGCTTTGCGTCGGGCCGAGATGCCGGGAATTTCGTCGAGGAGGCTTTCGCTGATGCGGCGTTTGAGGAGGAGCTGGTGGTAGGCGTTGGCGAAGCGGTGGGCTTCGTCGCGGAGGCGTTGGAGGAGGCGAAGGGCGCCGGAGTCCGGGGGAAGGATGAGGGGGTCGCGGGTGAGGGGGAGAAAGATTTCCTCGCGTTGTTTGGCCAGGCCGATGATGGGTTGGGCGAATTGGCCGAGGGCGTTGAGGGATTTGAGGGCGGCGGAGAGTTGGCCTTTGCCGCCGTCAACGACGATGAGGTCGGGAAGGGAGCGACCTTCGCGGATGAGGCGGGCGTAGCGGCGATGGACGACTTCGGCGATGGAGGCGAAGTCATCCTGACCTTCGACCGTTTTGATTCGGTAGCGGCGGTAGTTGGCTTTGTCCGGGACTCCTTGGTGGAAGGCGACCATGGAGGCGACTTTGTGGGTGGTGGAGATGTTGGAGATGTCAAAGCACTCGATGTGCCGGAGCCGTCGCGGCAGGCAAAGCACCTCGCGCAACCGCTCGATGTCCTCCTCTGGAATTATAGTAGTGGGAATGTGGCGTTTGAAGCGCCTTGCTGGGCGCGTTGTTTTTTTGAGGTCTGAAAGAAGGTTACGAATGTCTGCGGCACGCTCGAAGTCCATGCGTTCTGCTGCACGGTGCATGTCGTCTTCAAGTTTTTTTAAGAGCTCACGCGAACGCCCATCAAGGAAATCACAAGCCTCTTGCAATTTGGCAAGGTAGTCTTCGCGGGAAATTTTGCCGATGCATGGAGCAGAGCAATTTTTGATGATATGATCGAGACAGTGTTTGTAATCTATTT
>JBDNCR010000366.1:0-2752 GCA_046719555.1 Verrucomicrobiia bacterium
GGCGTTCCGACGCGGCGGGCATTGGAGAGGATGGAGGGGCGGGGTCCGCCGAGGGTGTGGTTGACTTCGAACCAGTCGAGGTGGGTGCGAACGGCTTCGAGGAAGGTTTCGATGGTGGCTTGTTCGCGTTCGGCCTGGGTGAGAAGGCGGAGGTAGTCGACGTAGCGGCCAGAGAGCCAGGCGGAGAAGGCGGCGCGGTAGGCTTCGATTACGTCTTTCCAGAGGAAGTTGGTGGTGCTTTGAAGTTTGAGGAGGTCGATGGCGAGTTGTTGGAGATCTTTGGGGTCGGCAAAGTCGGAGGGGGAGGCGGGGAGGTTGCGGAGGGTGAAGTTGGCAGATTTGGTTTCGCCCACGGGGCGGGCGCGGAAGCTGGAGATTTGTTTGATTTGGGAGGCGGTGTCGGCGGGGCTGATGATGGGGATGGGCGGTTTGGGGCGTGCGGTGAGGAGGGTTTCTTGCCACCACGATTCGGAGTCAGGGGTGGGGGACCAGAAGGGGTCGACTTTGGGGAGGAGCCATTTGTCCATCCAGAGGCGGAGTCGTTCCCGGTCGGCTGCGGTGCGGGAGGCCCGCTCGACGGCCCAGTAGCATTGGGCTTGTTGCCAGTATTGTTCGAGGCGATGGTCGCTAAGTTCTGACCATTGTTGAAGGGTGGCGAGGGAGGCGGCCCGACCGGTTTGGCCGAGGCGATGGATGATTCGTTCCAGGTGGTGGCGTTTGTCGGGGAGGGCGGCTTGGGTGAGTCCTTCGATGAGCCAGAGGGGAGGGTCGGGGAGTGTGTCGCCTGGGACGACGCCTCGCGCTTCCATGAGGGCGTAGGCTTCGACTTGCATGATCATGGCGGTGCGAATGAGGGTTTCCTCGTGATAGCCCCAGCCGCTGTTGGAGGAGGTGAAGAGGGGGAAGGGGTTGAGGGTGACGCGGCGAGGGTAGGAGGCGGCTTCGTCGGCCGGGCCGGTGCGGGAGGAGTCGCGGAGGACGAAGCGAAAGCGGGCGGGTTCGAGGGTGGTGCAGCCGGTTCGCTGGGCGAAGGTGCGGAAGGCCCGTTCGAGGGCGGCCAGGGCGTCCTGGCCCAGGGCGGGGTCGAGGGAGAGGATTTCGATGGGGAAGTCGCGGCTGGTGGTGCGGAAGTCGGCGGTGCGGGCGTGGGTGGGGTTGGCGGCCCAGGGGCCGGTGAGGGCGAGGGTCAGAAGGAGGAGCCGGATCACAGAGGAAGTGTAGCTGGTGAATCGACCGGGCACCATCTCATCTGTGCATGATTTCTCCGGGGGGAGAGACGGCTGCGGCGGGGGGCAGGGTTGGGTGGAGCGTGGCTAGGTGCCGGAGGGGTGGGTTGGAGGAGGATCGGGGCGGTAGGATTCGACGACCCAGCGGCTGAGGGTGGTGTTGGGGTCGAGGGCGGTGGTTTCGTCGATGGTGAAGGTGGAACGGCCGGAGCGGCCTTGGATGAGTTTGAGGCCGTAGGGGAAGTCGTGGAAGTGGTCGCGACAGAATTCGGCGAGCGGTTTGTCGGAGGCTTGGGCGAGGCGGGCGAGGGTGAGGCTGGCTTCCGAGGTGAACTCGAGGGTGATGCCGTGGTCGCGGGTGAAGTCACGGGCGAAATCGGAGATGAGTTCGGTTTGTTCTTCGAGGTCGAGTTTACGGGCTCGTTCGAGGAGGGTCCGTTTGGCGAGGAGGGGTTGGTCGAGGAAGTCGGGGGTGAGGGTGAGGTCGCGAAGTCGGGTGGAGGGAAGTTCGAATTTGAGGTCGCGGAGGAGGTGTTCGAGGACCGAGACGAGGCCACGTGCACCGGTGCCTTCAGCCGAGGCGAGATGGGCGATGCGGCGGATGAGTTCGGGGTGGAAGGTGACGTTGATGCCGTAGGCGAGGAAGGAGGCTTCGTATTGGCGGAGGAGTGATCCTTCGCTCTCGGTGAGGATGCGTTCGAGGTCGGCGGGGGAGAGGCCGCGACAGGTGACGCGGATGGGAAGGCGCCCGGCGAATTCGGATTCGAAGCCGTAGTCGAGGAGGTCTTTGGTGGTGAGGTGTTCGAAGAGGTCGGCGGGATCGTCCTGGGGTTGGTGGGGTTGGTTGGAGAAGCCGAGGGCGGAGCGCCGGAGGCGTTTGGCGATGAGTTCGGGCAGGCCGGCAAAGGCTCCGGAACAGATGAAGAGGATGCTGCGGGTGTTGATGGTTTGGGGTCCTGAGGAGCCGCCGCCGCGGGCGAATTCCATGGCCATTTCGAGTTGGCCGCGAATGTCGTTGGGGCCGCGGAGGGGGACGTCGGTGTCCTCCATGAGTTTGAGGAGGTTGGTTTGGACGCCGCGGCCGGAGACGTCGCGTCCGGTGGTTTCGCGGGAGCCGGCGATTTTGTCGACTTCGTCGAGGTAGATGATGCCGCATTCGGCGAGGGGGATATCGTTGTCGGCTTGTTGGGCGAGGGATCGGACGAGGTCATCGACGTCTTGGCCAACGTAGCCGGTTTCGGAGAATTTGGTGGCGTCGGCTTTGACGAAAGGGACGCCGATGAGTTCGGCAAGGCAGCGGATGAGGTAGGTTTTTCCGACGCCGGTGGGGCCGAGCATGAGGATGTTCGGTTTTTGGTAGTGGGCGGGAGCGCGGCCTTCGCGCAGGAGGCGAAGGTGGTTGTAGTGGTCGCAGATGGCGACGGAGAGGACTTTTTTGGCTTCGTCCTGACCGATGACGAAGCGGTCGAGGTGCCGTTTGACGTCGCGGGGTTTAAGGTTGAAGTCGGGAAGACGGTGGTGGGATT
>JBDNCR010000367.1:0-2724 GCA_046719555.1 Verrucomicrobiia bacterium
GTTGGCGGGGATTTGTGAGCGATGGATGCGGGAGGGGGGGTGAGGATCAGGAGGGGGCGGAGGTTCGGGCGCTAGGATGGAAGAGGTTGTCGCGGACGGTTTTGGAGAGGATGCGTTCGAGGCGGATGAATTGGATGAGGGTGCCGTTTTGGAGGGCGATTTTGCCGAGGTAAGGGGCGTCACGAAGGGTGATGTGGTCGGCTTTGAGTTGGTCTTGGGGGATGGGGATGGCGTCGGTGACTTGTTCGGCCAGGAGTCCGAGAAGGGGATAGGGGGGAGGGGATTCGAGGGGGCAGTGGACGAGGATGATGCGGGAGGAGAGACGGCGAAGGGAGGGTTCTTGGCGAATGAGTTGCCGGAGGTCGACGATGGGGACGACGTCGCCGCGATGGGCCAGGAGTCCGGTGATGAAGGGGGGTGCCTGGGGGAGGGGGCGGAGGGGCACGGCGGGAATGACTTCGATGACGGAGCGGGCTTCGAGGGCGTAGCGTTCGCCACCGAGATTGAAGAGGAGGGCGAGCATGGGCCGGGGCGAGGTTACATGGTGAAGCGGGAGACCTCGTCTTTGAGACCGCGAACGGCTCCGTGCAGTTGGTCGGCGGCTTGGTTGAATTCGCGGAGGGCAGCGGCGGAGGAGCGGGCGGATTCGGTGAGTTGGAGCATGGCGTCGGAGATTTGGCGGGCACCTTGGGATTGGGATTGCATGCCTTCGTGGACTTGGTCGAAACGGGGGATGAGGGCGTGAACCCGTTCGATGATTTGGGTGAGGCCAGAGGCGATGGATTCGGTTTCGTGGATGCGACGGCGGACTTCTTCGTTGAATTTGTCCATTTGCATGACGCCGGTGGAGACGGAGGATTGCATTTCTTTGACCATTTGTTCGATGTCGAGGGTGGCGACGGCGGTTTGGTCGGCGAGGCGGCGGATTTCGCGGGCGACGACGGCGAAGCCGACGCCGTATTCACCGGCTTTTTCGGCTTCGATGGCGGCGTTGAGGGAGAGGAGGTTGGTTTGGTCCGCTACTTTGGTGATGGTGGTGATGACGGAGCCGATGTTGTTGGCTTTTTCGTTGATGACGGAGAGGGCGCTGGTGATGGTGGTGGTGGAGTTGGCGAGGTGTTCGATGGCGGAGGACATGGAGGTGAGTCCGGAACGGCCGTCATCGACCATGGAGGCGGTTTCTTGGGCGACGGTGGAGACGTCTTCCATGGTGCGGAGGAGTTCATTGGAGGTGGCAGAGATTTCTTTGACGGCGGCGGCGATTTGAGCGGTGGAGGCGCCGAAGTCGTTGACGACGGCTTCTTGTTGTTTGGCGGCGGCGCCGATTTGGGTGGCGGTGGAGACGAGTTGGATGGAGGAGGTTTTGACTTTGCCCACCAGGGAGCGGAGGTCATGGACCATGCCTTTGATGGCGCGGAGGAGGTCGCCGGTTTCGTCTTGGACCGAGGAGTCGACCTGGGCGGTGAGGTCGCCTGAGGCGATTTGCCGGGCGGTGGCGGCGGCGGTTTGGATGCGGCGGATGACGAGGTTGGCGAGGGAGATGAGGAGGAGGAAGACGGCGATGACGCCGAGGAGGGTGAGGAGGCCGGCTTTGGTGAGGGTGGAGCGGACGGGGGCGTTGATTTCGGCCCGGGAGACCCGGATGACGAGGGTCCAGCCGAGGGAGGGGATGGGGGTGGCGGCGTAGTAGAAGGGGAGGCCGAGGGTGGCGTGGGTGAAGTGGTCGAGGGGTTGATTGTGGAGGGAGCGGTTGGTGTAGAGGGGTTCGAGGATGGATTCGAAGGGGGTGTCTTCGATTCGTTGGGCGAGGAGTTGTTCGGGGTCGTGGGTGGAGGAGATGATGCGGCCGCGTTGGGAGATGAGGATAAAGTCGGCGGTTTGGAAGGGTTTCTGGTCGTTGAGAAAGCGGACGAGGTCTTTGAGGGCCCAGTCGACGCCGGCAATGCCTTTGAATTGGCCGTTGATGACGATGGGGTAGGTGAGTTCGAGCAGGTAGTTGCCTTCGTAGACGTAGGGTTCGGTGACCATGAGTTGGGCTTTTCCCGGGGGCGGAGTGGGGAGGGCGGCGGCGGCTCGGCTGACGGCGTTGGAGAGGGGGATTGGTTCGTCTTCTGAGGTGCGGGCGAAGAGGATGTCTTGGGATTCGGGGAGGCCGAGGAAGCGGTTGCGGTTGCCGCCGTAGTAGAGGCTGGTTTCCATGTCGACAAGGGGGGCGACGACGAGGGTGTCGGGATGTTGAAGGTCGCGGTGCCAGTAGGGGAGGAAGCGGCCTTGGGCGTCCATGGTTTTGGGGTCGAGAGAGGAGCGGAGGGCGGAGGCGTCCTGTCCGTCGGCGTTGGGTTCATAGCCAAAGTAGGCTCCGGTGAGGAAAGGGGAGCGTTCGAGGATGGTGCGGGCGAGCGCGGAGGATTCGGCGCGGCGTCCGAAGAGGCCGTTTTCTTGGGCGAAGGCCATGGTGCGGACGACGGCTTTGGCGCGGATGGCTTCTTGTTCGATTTGGTGGGCAGCGCTGTGGAGTTCGTCGACGATTTCGTCGGTTTGCAGGTGAACCAGGAAGGAGCGGAGTTCGAGGAGGGAGAAGAGGGAGATGGCGAGGAGAACAAGGAGGGCGGGTCCGAGGCCGAAGAAGATGAGTTTGGGGCGAAGGCCGAGTTTGAGTTGATCAATTTTGGACCACATAGAGGCAGGAAGAGTTGGGTTGAGGTGAGGGGGCGGGGAGGGAAG
>JBDNCR010000368.1:0-2723 GCA_046719555.1 Verrucomicrobiia bacterium
TCTCCGCTTCAAAAACGACTCAAACCGAAGGCGCGACACCCGCTCATAGGAATGTGGATCCTCCCCTCGCTCCTCCACCACATGAACCATAATCAACGCATGCGGCAACGCCCGGCGCACCCCCGTTCCGGCCACCAGAATCATCGCCCCCGACGAGGAACAATCGCCCATCGCCCACGTGTTGACCGGCGCCGAGATCCGTTGCATCACATCGATGATCGCGAACGCATCCGCCTGCCAGCCTCCAAACGTCTTCACATAAAGATCGATCGGAGCTGACGAATCGACCGCATCCAAAAAAAGCAACTTCTGACACACCCAAGCCGAGGTCAGCTCATTAATCTCCCCCGTCACCACAATGATCCGCTGAGCCAACAACGGACAGCTAAAATCGACCGGGCGCTCCAACAACCGACTCTCAGTCAACCGCTCGACAAACGCATTGGCCACCTCACCCGGATCCCGACCTCTTGGACCCACGTCACACCCCACCATCACCAACAACGGCAACGCCAGCCCCGCCCCCCACCCGCCTCGCCATCCGCGGCCCAGCATCCCTCCCACCCCCTTCGCCCCATGGCCCCCCGTCCACCTCTGGATCAATTGCTCCATGCCCTAATGACGGAAATGCCGCCTTCCGGTAAAGACCATCGCCATCCCGGCCCGATTGGCCGCCTCAATCACCTCCGCGTCCCGCACACTGCCCCCGGGCTGGATCGCCGCCGTTGCCCCCGCCTCAGCCGCCGCCACGATCCCATCGGCAAACGGGAAAAATGCATCCGAGGCAATCACCGATCCCTTCAAATCCAGACCCGCTTCCCCCGCTTTCCACACCGCAATCCGCGAAGCATCCACCCGACTCATCTGACCGGCCCCGATCCCCAACGTCCGCGTGCCCCCGGCATACACAATCGCGTTCGACTTCACATGCTTCACCACCCGCCAGGCAAAGGCCAGCGAACAAAGCTCCTGCGGATCGGGCTTCCGCTCCGTCACCGTTCTCCATTCCTCGGCCTCCGGCGCATGGTCATCCGCCTCCTGCACCAAAAACCCTCCCGGAACCGTCCGCACATCCAAGCGGCCCGGTGGAAACGCACACCGATTCTCAATCAGACGCAGATTCTTCTTTTTCCGCAATAACTCCAACGCCTCCGGATCAAACTCGGGCGCGATAATCACCTCACTGAAAATCTCCGCAATCGCCACCGCCACCGCCCCATCCAGCCTCGCGTTCACCACAATAATCCCTCCGAAAGGAGCCTGCCGATCGGTCGCATAAGCCGCCTCCCACGCCTCCTTCAACGTCGGTGCCGTGGCCACCCCACACGGATTGGTATGCTTCAGAATCGCCAACGTCGGCTCCGAAAACTCTCGGATCAACGATGCTGCCGCCCCAATATCCATCAGATTGTTGAACGACAGCTCCTTGCCGTGCAATTGCCGGAAATTCGCCCCAAACTCCCCGTAGAGCGCCGCCTTCTGATGCGGATTCTCCCCATACCGCAAACTCTGCGCGCGCTCCCCCGACAACGTAAACGTCTCGGCCATCCGTCCAGACGGTCCCACCTCTGCCTCCGTCAAATACTCCGCAATCCGCGCATCATACGCCGCCGTGTGCCGAAACACCTTCGCCGCCAACTCCCGCCGAGTTGACTCCCGCGTCTGGCCCGCCTCAGCCAACTCCGCTTGGACCCGGGCATAATCGGCCGGATCCACCACCACCGTGACCGACGCGTGATTCTTGGCCGCACTCCGCAACATCGCCGGTCCCCCAATGTCAATGTTCTCGATCGCCTCCTCCCGAGTGCATCCCGGTCGCGCCACCGTCTGCGCGAACGGATACAAATTCACAATCACCAGATCAATCGGCTCAATCCCGTGAGCCGCCGCCTGAGCCTCGTGCTCCGTCTGGCCCCGCAGGTAAAGCAGACCCCCGTGAACCTTCGGATGCAACGTCTTCACCCGACCCTCCATCATCTCCGGAAAACCGGTGTGCTCCGCCACATCCTTCACCGGAACGCCCCCCTCCCGCAACAGCCTGGCCGTGCCCCCGGTGGAAATCAGCGTCACCCCGTGAGACGCCAGAAATTGAGCAAAAGCCAACAAACCCGTTTTATCCGATACCGAAATCAGCGCGTTCCGCAGTTTCATGCCACTCCCCTCAAACCAGTTCCACTCGGCCCGTCCCGGAGACAATCTGGCCAATCTCATAGCACGGCGTCAGATCGGGCAGCTTCGCCGCATCCGCCGCCGACACCACCGCCACCATCCCAATTCCCATATTAAACACCTGATAAAGCTCGTCCCTCGAAATCCCACCGCCCCCCTGCAACAAACGGAAAATCGGCGGCACCGGCCACGACCCGAGCCGAATCCGCGCATTCACTCCCGACGGTAAAATCCGGGGAATATTATCCAAAAAACCTCCCCCCGTGATATGGGCCAACCCTTTCCATCGGACCTTGGCCCCCAACGCCTTGAGCAACGGTTGATAATTCACATGCACCTTCAACAACGCCGCTCCCAACGTCTCCTTCCCCCCCGGCACCTGTTGATCCAGACGCATCCGGAGATTCTCAAAAATCACCTTCCGCGCCAGCGAATATCCATTGGTATGCAGCCCCGACGAAGGAAACCCAATCAGGCGGTCACCTTTCCGAATCGACTTCCCATCAATCACCGCCGCCCGATCCACCACCCCCACAATCGCCCCCCCCCACTCG
>JBDNCR010000369.1:0-2723 GCA_046719555.1 Verrucomicrobiia bacterium
CGCGGCCGGGGTGGATTGGCGGATGTTTCAGACGGGGTCGGAGTTTTCAGTGGGTGATTTGGGGGTGGAGGCGTTTTCGGTTCCGCACGATGCTTATGATCCGGTGGGTTTTGTGGTGCATGGGGGGGGACGAACGGCCGGTTTTCTGACCGATTTGGGGTATGCAACGCATGCTGCGGTGGAGCGGGTCCGGCGCGCCGAGGTGTTGGTGCTGGAGGCCAATCACGATCTGGATTTGTTGCGGGCGGATGTGAAGCGGCCGTGGGCGGTGAAGCAACGGATTCTGGCGCGGCATGGTCATCTATCGAATGAGGCGGCGGCCCAGGTGGCCGGGGAGGTGGTGACGGAGCGGTTGTTGCATCTGTTTTTGGGGCATTTGAGTGCGGATTGTAATCGGCCGGAGCTGGCGGAGGCGTGTGTGGGGGCGAGGCTGGCGGAGGTGGGGGCGAGCCACGTGCAGTTGCACCGGACCTGTCAAGCGACGTTTAATCCGCCGCTTCACTTGCGGTAGGGCGGGGGAGTTGGGGGTGGGGGGGGATTAGACTTCGACCGGTTCGCCGAATTCGATGTCGAGGTTGCGGGCGAGTCGGATGGCATCGGCGGGGAGGTTCTTTTTTTTGCCGAGGATGGTGTCGAAGTCGCGGAGCTGGATTTTGCCATCGACGAGGGCGACCATGCAGCCGGTGTCTCGGTGGTTGAGGGCGAGGACGGCGAATTCGCCCATGCGACTGGCCAGGAGGCGATCGAAGTGGGTGGGGGCTCCGCCGCGTTGGACATGACCGAGGACGGTGAGGCGGACTTCTTGGTTGAACCGGCCGCGGCCGGCGGTTTGGAGGTGTTCCATGAAGTTTTGGCCGGAGCAGACGCCTTCGGCGACGATGACGGTGCTGTTGTTGTGTTTGCGTTCGATGCGGCGGGTGAGGGCGTTGAGGATGGCGTCGATGTTGTAGCGGTATTCGGGGATGACGGCGACTTGGGAGCCAGTGGAGATGGTGCTCATGAGGGCGAGGTAGCCGGAGCCGCGTCCCATGACTTCGATGACGAAGCAGCGGCGGTGGGAGGCGGCGGTGGCTTTGATCATGTCGACCAGGTGGATGATGGTGTTGAGGGCGGTATCGACGCCGATGCCCATGTCGGTGCCGTAGAGGTCGTTATCGATGGTGCCGGGGAGGCCGATGACGGGATAGCCGAGTTGGTGGAGTTTGTTGGCGCCGTTGAGGGAGCCGTCGCCCCCGATAACGATGAGGGCTTCGATTTGGTGTTCGCGGAGGATGGCGATGGCGGATTGGGGGCCGTCGGGGTCAAGCATTCGGAGGCAGCGGGAGGTGGCGAGCATGGTGCCGCCGTCGCGGATGCGACCGCTGACTTCGAGGTGGCCGAGGGGTAGGAATTCGCGGTCGAAGATGCCTTGGTAGCCGTTTTGGATGCCGATGACTTCGTTGCCCAAGTTGAGCCCGGTCCGGGTGATGGAACGGATGGCGGGGTTCATGCCGGGGGAGTCGCCGCCGGAGGTGAGGAGGCCGATACGCTTGAACATGGAGGGGTGTTAGCGGGGGCGGGATGCGGCGTCACGCATGGAGTGGGAGAAGGATGGGAAAAGTGGGCGTTGCATGTCTCCGGAGGGGTGAGCTAGCCTCCCGGTCTCTGATGAAATGGATTGATGTGGATCGGGATGGCGATCGGGTTCGGTTGGTGATGAAGATGGAGCGGTTGGATTCGCGGGTGGCGGAGGAGGTGCGTGCGGAGCTGACGACGTCGCTGCCGCGAGAGGCGGTGCAGGTGGAACTGGATTTGTCGCGAGTGGAGTTTGCGGACAGCATGGGGATTAGCGTGTTGATGATTGTGTTGAAGTTGTTGCCCAAGGAGGCGCCGCGGATGCGGTTGTGCGGGTGCCGACCGGAGTTGCGCCAGGTCTTCGATCTGGTTCATTTGGATTATCTTTGTGACATTGAGGGGGGGCGGCCATGAGAATTGCGGTGTTGTCGGGGGACGGGATTGGTCCAGAGGTGATGTGTGCGACCTATCGGGTGATCCGGGCGGTGGAGGAGAAGTTTGGGCTGAAGTTTGATTTACGCGAGGGGTTGGTGGGGGGGATTGCGATTGATAAGACGGGTCGAGCTTTGCCGGAGGAGACGGTGGAATTGTGCCGTGGTTGTGAGGCGATTTTGTTCGGTTCGGTGGGCGGGCCGAAATGGGAGGGACTGCCGCCGAATGAACAGCCGGAACGGGCGGCGCTGTTGCCGTTACGGAAGCTTTTTGGGCTTTACGCCAATTTGCGACCGGCGATTTGTTATCCGGAGCTGGTGGAGGCGTCGCCGATCAAGACGCGGTTGATTCCGAATGGGTTTGATCTTCTGGTGGTGCGGGAGCTGACGGGGGGGATTTATTTTGGTCAGCCGAAGAGGACCGAGGTGATTGAGGGAGGGGAGCGGGCGATTGACACGTTGGTGTATGAGACCAAGGAGATCGAGCGGGTGAGCCATCTGGCGTTCAAAGCGGCGCGCGGGCGGCGGAAGAAGGTGACGTTGATCGATAAGGCGAATGTTTTGGAAAGCAGCGTGTTGTGGCGGAAGACGGTGACTCGGTTGGCGGCTGCCTATCCGGAGATTGAGTTATCGTTTATGTATGTGGACAACGCGGCGATGCAGGTGATCAAGAATCCGGCGGCCTTTGACGTGTTGTTGTGTGAGAACATGTTTGGGGATATTCTTAGTGATGAGGTG
>JBDNCR010000037.1:0-9315 GCA_046719555.1 Verrucomicrobiia bacterium
TTGGGATAAGATTGTCGGAGCTGACCGTAACCTCTACTTCATCTGGGATCCAGAAGAACAAAATGACCCAGTGAAACAACCTGGGCCACCTCGTTCCCCCCTGCCAAGAGAATCCGACATTCAACTGCAAACCCTGGAAGTCGGCGGTCCATGGCCAGGTGCTTACGAAGGAGTTGATGCTTCGATTGACACACACGGCAACGTTTATTTGGTTTCGTCCGCAAAACGAAAGGCAGGCCAAAAACAGCTCACATTGAATGGAACACAAGCCAAAGAGCTGTTGTCTAGCCTTGGTCACACTGGGAAGTTCAAGGTAACGCCCTTACACCATGCAGTTCTGTACCTTCAAAAGGTAAAGGACCGGTGGGAGACACGGTATGCCGGTTGTCTTGCTCAAGCGTTGGAAACCCCACATCATGCCTCTATTTTAACCCCTCAACAATTAGCAGCATTGAAACCCGGCGATTCTTACCAAGGTGCTTTGAAGGATCCGATCACCCTCAACGTCGCCAAGCGGTCTGGTAACTGGAAATTATTGGAGCGGATCAGAGGCGGTAAACGAGTTCATAGTGAAGAATCTTCCGAGCTAGCAAAAACGGTGTTCGGAGCTTTACGCTTGATTGATTCGTTGATCCCTTGTAAGGTTCTCATGTGTAAAGAGACGGGCGCTCTCTTTTTTCACCACAATGGATCACTTCGTTTCCTGGCACAGATCCGCCTCACATCCACCACTGTATCATGACTTTCACATCATTTGCAAACAACGACGGAAGTTTCCCGGTGTGGCCTGGCCACTATGGACGAATTCCGGGCCAAACGAGTGCCTACCACGCCAGAGTATCCGGCGCAATGGATATTGTTGTTTATAACGGCAGACGCGAAATCATCCAAGCAAAAGCTATCCGGACAGCAGCAGTTGATCAATTAGTAGCTGCTGTGAATGCGTGCAAAGTATGGAAAGCTAACAGAAAGGGTGGGGCATTTTTAATCAATGAATTCGGCCAGGTTCTTTGCCCATACCATGGAGGATCCGAAAAATATTATGTCGGGAAAATTGAGCACGGGAGCATGCCCATCCAATTCGCGATGAACAACTTACGTTTTGACCTTGGCGCGAATGAGTTAACAACGGGAAATGCATGGCATAAGCCCTACTTGGGCTCGATGTTCTCGTGCACAAGACACGGTGATATTCTACGGGTAATTGCCGACGGCCGTAATGGAGTAATTGTGGGAAAGCCTTGTCCCCATCCAGATAAAAATCTTATACGGCGTCTCTTAAAGGTTCGCCCGAAGGGATGTCGCTTCATCGTCAACGATCGTGGAGTAGTTTTGACGAAATCCCAAGTTGCTCCCAAAGATTGGCAGCCTATCTTTGTTGGAGTGATCGACCACAGCCGATGGTGGCCCGAAGAAGCCCCCGAGTTACGTGTCCCCGACGCTGAGCTTAGTCATGATGACCTCGACCCTCCTTTTTAACTACCGAGGGAACATCAATATGCCACCCGAAACATTCGAAGGAAACTGTCCGCGTAATGTAGCCCAAGCCGCCAAATACTCCGTCAAAAGACACGACGGGAGATTTGGTGTTGGTCTAGTTTATCACTATCAAGGCAAAGAAATCTGGCGACCGGTGACCCATGATCACCCCAACTTGGTAGAAATGGTCAACGCAATCAAAAAGAACTGCGACATGCAGGAAGGTGGGTCTTTCTACATCAACGAGTATCGGCAGGTAATCGTGCCGATCAGGGAGCGAAATGCGTCCAACTATTTCTTGGCAGGAGAGTATCGCCAAGATTTGGAGTTTGAAGTAGATGGGAAAGTGCTTTCCGGGAAGCCATTTTCACTGACAGGAGAAGCACTCAACCCCGGTGACCCATGGGACGGCCCAAGACCGGGCATCCCTTATGTTCTCTGTGCGGGAGGGGAAGACATCAGGTACGAGATTCAACTCGATTCCAATCGAACTCGCGTCGTCAGGCTAAGCGAACAAATGGGACCTCGAGTAGCAAAAATGGTCGCCCAACCAGTTGTTAATGTTAAGGGAACCGCTGGCGGTCGATTTTACGCTAATGAATTTGGTTGTCTTTTCACCCCAAAGATAACTGATGATGGATGGAATTATATCTTCATTGGCCAGCTCGATTTGAACTCCTGGTTTAGTAAGCCGGGGCACACACCAGCTTGAACAGAAATCAACGTTTGAGCTTACGATTGATTTAGATTCATTCGTTCTCGTCACATAATTTTGGGAACGACCCTCCCATGTTTCGAAATCTGCCACACCCGCCCGGCGAGGAGGATACTCGAAACGGTCACGGGGTCGGTCTATAACATCGAACACCATCCACTGACTCGATGTCAGGCCCTGAGAGCCTTCAAGTGTGCCCCGCGTTTAGGTGCGCACTGGCCTTTTACATCTGATCCCAAGAGACACTGGGGTCAGTCTACAACACTGAACACCCATTACTCTTCAGCAGCAGCCGTTTCTCTACAATCGGATCGGGGTTCGCTTTGCAAGTTAGTCTGTCCCACAAACTCAATTAGCCTCTGTCCGTGATCATGGTCCGGATCGGTCGGCGGATTGGGGAAGAAGCCGAGTTGGAATTTGTCCTGACAACAAATCGCAAACCTGGAGGGTGTGGTTTGTTCAAAGACCGACCCCGGGCCTTTTGACAAATCATCCACTTCAACCGAGAACCACCCCTTCGATCTCGCGGATTCGCTGCGGTGGTTCAAAGCGATCCAAGTTCATTCTGCCGAAAGCGTTTGCGATCGGGGCAGGCAGGTGGTCGCAACCGGTTCAAACGGCACCGGCAGTTCTTGCTGTTCCCCTCGAGGTTAGCCCTGGGTTTCTCATCAGCAGCTTGAGCTGATCGATTTCTCAGCGAACACACTCGAAAACACCTCAAGTTTTTGGGGCCGAGTATCTGCTGCCATGACCGGAGACTTCTCCGGGTCGGACCCGGTTGCGATTCGATTTGCGGAGCCGCAAACCTCGTGCCTCACCTTGCAAAGTTGATGTCGGACCCTTTCGTGTCAGTCGTCATCGCAGCCAGGATCTCCTCCAAGCTACCAGTCGCCAGACCGATCACCGTATCCGCTGCCCCGTAATACATTCGGATTTCATCCTCCCCTTCTCGCAACAGCCCACATGGAAAAATCACGCCGCCGCGAAAACCGCTCACTTCATATTCCGCCTCGGGCTGAAGCAACGGTTCCCGCAACATTCCGATCACCTCTAATGGATTCGCCAAATCGAGCAGAATCAACCCGGCAAAATAAGTTTTCGTCCACACTTCATCCCAGGCCTGGAGCGGCTTTTGGTTGTCTTTCCACACCGCATGGATCGTCGTGAGCCACCCTCGGTCCGTCTTCAAGGGCGGAGCGGCAGGCCCGATTTTGCTGTTGGCGTAAGGCACTTCTTCCGATCCGAGCACCAGCCGGGTCTCGCCCCAATGAACCAAGTCGGGCGAGGCCGATCCCCAGATTTCAAACGCCTCCTCCGCATACCGTCCATAGACCGGAAATGGGCGCTCCAATCTCCAAAAACGACCGCCAATTTTCTCTGGAAACAGAACCATGTTCCGGTTGTCCGGCGTGCTGAGCGAAAGTAGTTCATAGTCCCGGAAATCGGGCCCGGTGCGTGTCACTGCACCCAGGATGCCGTGCCGCGTGTCCACGGCAAGGGTGACCAAAATCTCACCATCAACCACGGTCACTCGCGGGTCGTACACGCGCCGGATTTCGCCGTCGCCGAGACGTTCCGGGAAGCGATGCCGCCAGGCCTGCCGGATTTTCTCCTGCGTGATTACCGGCTCCGGCTCAACCTCCCACTTGATTCCATCCCTGCTCCGGGCCAAACCAAGATTGGTCCCGGCAAAACCTTTCCCACGCTGGTAGCCGAAATCGTTGCGGAATAGCATCACATAGCCGTCGTCTAATTTGGCCACCCCCGCGTTAAAGACACAATCTGCCGGATAAGGAACCTGTCCGGCCACCAGGACCGGCGATGCGGAATGACGGGTGAGCATGAACGATTGTGGCAAGACTCTCAGCGCCGACGCGCGTCCCAGTTGGTTTTGAGAGTGAAGTCGTCGGTGCGAAATGGCGCAGCGGGAAGCCCCTCGGTGCTCCAGAGCGTGAGGGTCGGCGTATTTGTCCAAGCATAGCGAACGGCCACCGGGTTCGGCACGTCCGGCGAGGAAACCACCACCGTTTGCCCCACAATCCGCGCCTGGGCCGGCACAAATTTCTCATCGTCCCCCGCAATCAAGAATCCAGACAACTCTTCCCCGCGCACTTCCAGGCCCGCCTCGGCGTAGTCGAAATGAATGACGACCTCACCGGAACGGAACTCCGCCTCCCGATAGAGCGGCCCCGTTGGGGTGATCGGTTTCCCATATTGCGTCGCCAACGCCAGTCGGGTCAGGCGCTCTCCAAGAGGGCGTTTGTTGGGAGGATGCACCTCCCGTTCGTCACCCAGATCCACCCCAATGGCCAGCGCGGTATGCGGAACCTTTCGAAAAGTCTCGAACTGCGCATCGCGCAACTCGTAGGTGAAACCTTGGTCCGGGCGTCCATATCCAGGCAGCATGACGATCAGAAACGGCATCTCTTCCTGTCCCCAATGCTCCCGCCAATCCTCAATCATCGCCGGAAGACGACTTCGATACTGGTGGGCCTGACCTTGGTTGGATTCCCCCTGATACCAGACCACCGCACGGACACTCACGGGAAAGAGAGGATAAATCATCGCATTAAAGATCCTGGTTGGCCCTCGGAAGTAGCGAAACGCACGTTCCGTCCCCTTACCCCAACGGATGGATCCTCGCTGCACGCTCGGAGGCTCCTCCTGGTCGGGAAACTGTCGTGCCAAGCTTTGCCGGGTGCTTTCCCAAGACCGTAAGGTCCAGGGGAACCGCTCCTCGGTCTTCCTGCGGCTGGTCCAACTCTCGATCTGCGACCCGCCGACCTCCGACACAATCACCCCGACTGGCACCTTCAGTTCCGCCCGGAGGCCTTGGGCAAAAAAATAGGCCACGGCCGAGAATGAGCCGGATCGTCCCGGTGATGACGGAACCCAGGAACCGCCCTCCAACTCCACCGGTTCATCCGAAGATCCGGCAGGCACCTCAAAGACTCGCAACAACGGATCTTCTGACTCCTCAATCGCCCGCGCACCGCCCGTCGCATCCTTAAGCCGCAGTCCGACATTCGATTGTCCCGACACCAGCCACACTTCGCCCACATAAACATCCTGGGAAACGGCCCTCTGCCCGGCAGCCTCTGCCACCAATTCAAACGGCCCTCCGACCGGCATCTTGGGCAGGTGAACCATCCACTTCCCGTCCGCATCTGCCTGGGCCTCGGCGGAAACCTTTCCCAGCGTCACCTTCACCTGATCGCCAGGTCGGGCTTTGCCCCACACCGGAACCTCCCGCTCCTGCTGCAACACCGCTCCGTCCGAAAATAGCGGGTGAAACTCCACCGCCCGGCCCACCCCGGTCGCGACCCAACACAACATCCCCAACACCACCGATGTTTTCAGAAACCAGCTCATGACGGTGAAGAGCAATATTAGCAACGAGGATCAATCGAGTCGAAAGAAGAAAAAGGTCAAGGCTCTGCAAACAGTTGCCCCACCCAATCACCGTGATCCCGGTTCCTGGCCGCCGAGGTAAGGCGGATAAGGGAAACCCACCCAACCCCGGTCCCGGGCCCGAAGCAAAAAAAGGATCTCGCGGGGAGCGGCCTCACAAAACATCTCCACTTTTCCCTCTTCCCTTGGCAGGTCCTTCCGTTCGCCATTGACCAGAAGCTCTTCCATCTCCGGCATCCGGGGAAACACCAGCCTGCACGGTCCCCCATCGCTATTCACCGGGGCAGTATACCGCAACAGAACATACCTACCCGGTTCCACACGGACCTCCGCATCGGCGGCCAGAAACTCCCACGAATTCATGTCACTTGCCTCCGTCCGCAGATCCAAGTCGGGACGATCGCGAAGCGGTGGCGAGATCCGCCAAAGCTTCAGGATCTGACCGCCGTCCAACAGCTCGATCTCGGGTCGGGCGGTCTCGGCGGCCCGCACTCCCCACCGAAGTTCGGCCCCGGCCACCCCTGGAGCTGATGCTCTCAAGGTGATCTCGGCTGGCGTTCCCGCGCCCGCCTCGGCATCGAAAGCCAACAGCACCTGAGCCAACCCATGAAAAAGTGACCGCCGGTTGCCCTTCTCCGGCTCCAGGGAATTCGGATCGCCATTGCCCAGGCCGACAATTTTCCCCGGACCATCCACAGCAAACTCGACTACCAACTTCGCGTCCGGGACCTCCCGGTCCGCTTCGTCAAGGGCACAGACACGAACCGGGACCGTCCAACCCCTTTCTGCAACCATCTGTTCCATCGGGCAATCGAGAGCCAGCCGGACCGCTTCTCCCGTGGTCTCCACCCGCTCGACCAGGGTCGCCCCGTCCGCCCAGGTGGCCTCGGCCTCCAGAGTGCCCGGCTCAAAAAGCAGCTCCCACGAAGGGAAATCCCAGGCCTCGACCATCCGGGTGCCCAACTCTCTCCCATTCAGACGCAACGTCACCCTCTCGGCGTTGGTCACCACGAGGACTCGCACGCGTCCGTTCCCCTCCGCTGGTTCATTCCAATGCGGAAAAACAAACAACGTTCTCTCTCCCGGCAACCAATGACACCGTTTGATGTAGTAGGCCGTTTTCGGAAAACCGCACAGATCGAGCACCCCGAAAAGTGAACTATTGGTCGGCCAGTCAAAGGGAGAAGGCTCCCCATGATAGTCAATGCCGGTCCAAATAAATCCCCCTGCCACCGCGGGCAACTCACTGATTCTGCGCCACCCCTCCCGCTGACTGGTGCCCCAGGGGGCATAGTCCTCATCATAAGCCGCCACAAGATGCGCCGACGGATCGGACCGGGTTTCGCCCCGGATCATCCACCCCGAAATATCCTCCGTGCTGATCATCAGCCGGGTCGGGAATGACTCATGGTAAACCCCATACAGATGAGATTGATAATTGAACCCCACCACATCAACCGCCGAGGCCAGATTGTGCCGGGCAAAAAAGCCTCCGTTCATTGCCGCCGTCACCGGCCTTGTCGGGTCCAACTCCCGAATGCGAGCCACCATGCGCTTGGCAATCGCCACCCCCAACGCGGACGATTGCAAGACCTCCTCGTTGGCGATCGACCAAAGAAAGACGGAAGGATGATTCCGGTCCCGAACGATCATTTCCTCCAGATGGCGCAGCGCCAGAGGGCTGGAGCTGAAAACCCGGGTCTCGTCCAAGACCAGCATCCCCAACCTGTCACACAAGCTCAGCAAATCCCGCGAAGGCGGATGGTGGGCACAGCGATAAGCATTCGCGCCAAAACTCTTCAACTGTCGAAGCCGCCACTCCAACAGACTTCTCGGCACCGCGACCCCCACCCCGGCATGATCCTGATGACAACAGACTCCGTGAATCTTATAAGGCCTGCCATTGAGCAACATGCCCTGGGTTGAATCGAAACGGACCGTTCGAAACCCCACCATCACCTCCACCTGATCCTGCGCATTGAGCGCATCCAGGAGGCTGATTCGCAGCCGATAAAGAGACGGCTCCTCCGGTGACCAAAGGGCCGGGTTCTTGACGACAAACTCCCAGGATATCGAACCCTCACCCCAAGCCGACACAACCCCAGACGAAACCTCACCACCGGTGACCTTGTGGCCATCCGTCGTCTCCAGATCCCAGACCAGTCGTCCGCTCTGGGCCGTCTCTCCCGCATTGCGCAGACGGACATGACAAGTCACCCGCCAGGTTTCCTCGTTGTCCCGGGTGGGCAGCACGTGAACCCCATCAGTCTCAATGTGCAAGCGGGGTTTAAATCTCAAAACCACCTCACGGTAGAGACCGGCACCCTCATACCACCAACCATCCTGAGGAGTTGCATCCACCCGCACGGCCAGAGTATTCAATCCCTCTCCAAAGTAGGCCAAAGCTCCAATATCTGCCCGCAACGGCAGATAACCATTCTCCCCACGCAGCAGGTGGCACCCATTGAGCCAAATGTCGGCCCGTGAAGCGATCGCCCCGAACTCCACCTCCACAAACCCCTCCTGCCACCCTTGCGGCAAGCGAAAATGGGTTCGATACCAACCGAGCCCGCGCGGCCGATACCCCTGCGACAAATTTGCCGTGGGATCGTGGGCCTGCTCCACGGCCCAATCATGGGGCACCTCGACTCTTCTCCACGACCGATCACAAAACGAGGGAGATGCTGCCGCCAAAGCTTCCCCTGTTTTCGCCTGAAGATAGGTCATCTCATGACCCCGCACCGGCGGCATTTCAATATCCCCCTCATGAAACCGCCAGACGGCCAAGAATCGGGATTCACTTCTCATGACAACCCCACACCTCAACATCCATGACACACCCCTCCAGCCTCACACGAAATCATGCTGCTTCGCTAACCGAATGCCGTGCAAACAATTGCTTCCCGACGCACCCCCAGAGCCTGCTGACACACCTGAATCAAATCGCCCGAGCACGACCCGTCGCCCCCTTGTGATGCCTGACCACCTCCTGAGCGATGCACCCCTGCCAATCCCCATCGGCCTTCAATTCGGATCCAACCGGATTACCTCCAGCCGGACAAAATAGCGCCCCCCGGGGACCTGCGGCAGCGGAATAGAAATCGCTCCCCGCTCAAAACTCCCGGCGGTCCGGGAATCCCACAACACATCGGGCCAGCTCTGCAAGTCGCTTGAACCCCGCACCACATAGGCAATCCCCTGCAAGCCCGGATCGGCCCAGAACTCAACCGCTCCATCCACGATCCGCAGCACGCGGGACCGCACGTTGTCGCTCAAATTGCCCCCAAGCGCGAAACGCATCAAATTGGGCACGCCATCGCCCATCGGATCGGCCCGAGGGCCACTCACTAGCGGATTGGCCAAATCAGCGGAATTTGGGAAATTGGTCACCCGCCATGTCTCAAAATCAGCTCCTCCTGCTGACTCCACCGGCAACCACCGGATGATCAATTCCGGACGGTTCACCGCATTCTCCTTGCTGTGAAACGAAAGTTCCGAGGTCGCAGTGGTCGTTAAAATAAATTCCAATGGCTGCGACGCCCCCGCGATTTCCCAATTTTCCAGATACCCAGTGATGTCCCACTCATGCCACGCCGCCGCGTTGACCTGTCGGGTCCCAAGATCGGTGCCTCCCGGCGCGGTCGCAGTATTCCACGTCAGCGTGCTCTCCTGCCAGCCCGTATCCGTGCGCCCCAGCAGCCGCACCCCCA
>JBDNCR010000370.1:0-2716 GCA_046719555.1 Verrucomicrobiia bacterium
GGATGCAAGCGGGGCAAGGGGCAGGGAGCTAGAAAGGATGAATGGGGATGGGTTCGTTTGCGTCGAGTTCGGTGCCGGCGATTCGTTCAGCCATCTCTTGTTCCATCTGAGCGCGGAGGCCAGGGTCGGTGATGTGGGCAATCCAGGAGCGTGCGCTGGAAGGGTCCTGGCCTAGGGCGATGCGTGCGTATTCAGCAACGGCGCGATCCAATTCGGGTTGGCCGACGCGGGTGGCGAGCCACTGGCCAGCGGCTTCGGGCTCGGCTCCAGCCCAGCTTCCAATGAGTTCGTAATAGGCAGCAGCCTTGGCGTCCTGTGAGGTTAGCGAATCGACCCAGAGGGCGGCTGTTTGTGGGAGGGAAGAGGCCCAGGCACCGGCGAGCCATCCGGTGGCCCGGTGGGAAGCGGGATCGTGGGTGAGGGAGGCAAGCCAACGTCCAGCGGCGGCGGGGTCAGGGTGGGTGGGATGGGTGGCGATGGTGCGGGCGACGTGGTGTATGCCGCTTTGGCGCATGATGGAATCGGGGAGGGCGGCGACGAGTTCCATTGCGAGAGTGGGGTCGCGTCGGAGCCATGTCCCGGCGAGGTAGATGGTTTGGAATTGGCGCTGGTCAGGGTCAGGGATGGCGGCGAGGAATTGGGCAGGTTGATCGGGGTGGGTGGCGTCCCAAGCAGCCATGGCATCGATGGCACCAACAATGGCGATGTCGTGATTGAGAGCGAAGGTAAAGGCCGTGGGGCCGTCGTGACGTGCCCAAGCGCGGAGAAGTTCACGCCAGAGGGGGGCCGGGTCGAGGTCCCGTGGGATGGTGTCCAGCAGGGCGGCGAGGTCGGGGAATTCAGAAGGAGTGGCATCGGCTAGGGCGCGGGCGAAGCGGGCGCGGAGATCGGTGTGGTGGGGGTCGTTGGCTGCGCGCTGGAGAAGTTCTCGGCGGTCAGCGGCGGAGTTGGGGGGTAGGGGAAGTGGGGTGAGGGAGCCTTCGATCAAGGGTGCAACGGGTGTGGTGGCGCCAGGGGTCTTTGGGAAGAAGGGAATGAGAGCCACCACCCCCGCAAGGGGGATGGCGGCGATGGTAGCGAGTTTGAGGTGGTGGGAGCGGTTCAATGTTCGGTCCAGATGAAGCGGCCTTGGTCCCCGATGGTGTTGGAGGAGGCGCGAAGCGGGTTGGAACCCTGGTTTCGTGCCTGGACGTAGTTTCCGTTGATGTGGGCCCGAATGGCGATGTGGCCGTTGCCGGCGTCCTCGAACTTGAACTGTTCCCAGGAGCCGATCCATGGGCTGTTGGCGATGAGGTCGCCAGCGCCGCTGTTTTCTGCGCGGACGTAGTGGTTGTTGACTACAGCACGGAGGGCGATCCAACCACCGCCGGCATCCACAACAGTGAACTTCTCCCAGGTGCCGACGGCAGTCCGGTTGGCGATGAGTGCAGACTGACCACCATTTTCGGCGCAGACAATGCGATCGTTGATGACGGCACGGAGAGCAATGGTATCGCCGATGGTCGGCAAGCCGGAACTTCCGCCTCCGCCGCTAGGCACGACGATGACGGAATAGGAGGTGTCCGCTCCGGCGGCTGGTGCAGCACGATTGCCGCCGAGGGTGATGGTTCCGGCGGAGTAGGATCGGCTGTAGACGACCCGGTTCACATCCCCATTGACGGTGAGGGTTTGGCCGGTGTTGGTGAAGTTGGATAGCCAGGCCGGTAGCGAGGTGGCGCGCACATCGTAGGCGACGTAAACGGTGACTGGCTGATTGACGGTGAAGCTGAGGTAATTAGAGCTTGTGTTGTTTTTCTCGTTATTGGGGAGGAGGATATGGGGGTTTCCACCGAGGGTGCCGACGGAGGCCCAGGTGAAGGATCGATCCGTAAAGACGGAGTCGCCGACGGCGAAGGAGTTATCGAACTGGGCGATGGAGCCCGTCGAAAGCTGGATGTTGGAAATACCGTTGCCCCCGCTGGAGCTTCCGGAGGCAATGGGGGGGTGGGCTCCTCCCGGGTTGTTGTTTTTCCAGTCACGGATGGCCCATTCCTTCCCAGCTTCGTTCGTGCCGGTCCCGATGTTTTGGGTGATCCATTCCATGGAGCCCCATGAACCCCACTTGGTCCAGCGAGCGGCGAGGACGAAGTGGCAAAAGACCGAGACGCCACGTTGAGCAAGGTCGCCGAGGTATTCGTTGCGGTAAAGATTGCGCATCCGCCAATCTCGGTTGAATTCCAAGAGGCGTTCGGTCAGGGGGTTATGATCCACCGCTTCCCAGAGGCCGACGTAGTGTTGTCCGCCTTCGTAGCAGACCAGACCGAGGCCCCGTTGTTGGGCAATGGCGAAGTGGGCGGCGGTGTCGGATCGAACCTGGGCCATTTTCGAAAGGGTGCCGGAGGCAAGTTGGTCGAGGGAGGGAAGGGGACTGGGGACGGGGTGGAAGTTCGATCCGAAGTAGGGGGCAATGGCGATGACATCGGTGGAGGCCCCGGCGGTGACAAGGGCTTCACGGATGATCCAGTCGTTACCGGCCTGGCCACCGAGAGTTCGGCGGAGTTGAGAGCCCCGCCCGGCCGCGTCGAAGCGTGCTTTAAAAATGTCGAAGACCTGTTTGGCGCGAGTGCCGAATTTTTGCGGCTGGTTGCCACCGGCGAAAGTGTTGTTGGTGTAGTTGAAGGCGGTAAACATGGAGTTCCATGCCTCGTTGGTGTATTCGACGTAGCAGAGGAGATTC
>JBDNCR010000371.1:0-2691 GCA_046719555.1 Verrucomicrobiia bacterium
CAATCGTTCGGCTGGCCATGATGGCCGGAATCGCACACGCATACCCCGACATCAGCGGCACAAAACTTTTCCCGCTCAAGCCGCACCACCCGAGAACTCGGTCAATCAGGAAGGCCGCCCGCGCCAAATAACCGCAGTCCTCCAACAACGCCACCAAAAGCGTCAGAATCAAAATCTGCGGGAGAAAGACCACCACACTCCCGATGCCGCCCACGATCCCGTCCGCCACCAGGCTCTGGAAGACGGGGGTTCCCTCCAGCCAGCCGGACACCATCGCTTGTGCCCAGGCCGTTCCCGCTTCAATCGTCTCCATCAACGGAGTGGCCCAGGTGTAAACCGCCTGAAACACCCCGAACATGAGCAGACCGAAAATCAGCAGACCCCAAACCGGATGAACCAGCACCGCATCAAGGCGCGCGGTCAACCCGCGCGAAACCTCTCCCGTTTTCTCCAGACAGCCCTCGAGCACCCGGCTGATCTCGCGATGCAGCAAGACCGGTTCAGCGGTGGACGGAGCCAGGCCGGCCCGTTCCAGTTCGGCCCGCGCCCGGTGGATCACCGCCTCCAATCTTCCATCGGCCCCAGCTTGCGGATCGGTCGAACGAATCGCCGTGTCAAACAAAAGCCGTTGGGCCCGGAACCGTCGCGCCGCGGCATCACCCGCCGGATCCAGGTGGGCCTCGATCTCCTGAAGTCCCCGGGAAACCGCCTCCGGCCAGGACACCGGCCTCATGACCCGGCCTTCACGGGCCGTGCGCACGATCGCCTCCTTCAATTGCGCCACCCCCTCGCCTTGATGGCCGACGGTCGGCACGACGGGAATGCCCAGCTTCTCTTCCAGCCGGGCCAGATCGAACCGCCAACCCTCCGCCTTCGCCTCGTCAAAAAAGTTCAGAGCCAACACCATCGGCCGACCCAGCGTCCCGGCTTGGAACGCGGGCAGCAGCGAACGATGTAATTTCCCGGCATCGACCACACAAACAATCACATCAGGCACGGGTCCAATGTCCGGATGCCCGGCCAAGGCTCGGACACTGATCTCCTCGTCCAACGACAAGGCGTTCAAACTGTAAGTGCCCGGAAGATCGACCACCGTGAATGCGGTCCCGGCCAGGCGTCCGCGACCCTCTTTTCTCTCCACGGTCACCCCGGGATAGTTGCCGACCCGTTGGCGAAGCCCGGTCAGTCGATTGAACAACGAGCTTTTGCCGACGTTGGGCTGCCCGATCAGGACTACCCTCAGCTCCGCCCGGGCGGCATCGGCAAACTGGACGGACGGTTCGTTAGGAGGGGTGGACGGTGCCATGAGGCCCAAGTTCGAGGGATTGCGCATCTTCGACCCGCAGCGCCACCACACTTCCGGAACAGGTGATTTGAATGGGGCCGGCCAAGGGTGCCTGCTGGCCGCGCTGGACCGTTTGTCCGGGGTGAAGTCCGAGGGCTAAAAGGCGCTGAGCTAGGGCCGGATGACCGGAGAAGGCCTGGACCGGGGCAGACGAGCCGTGGGGGAGATGGACAAGGGAAGGCATCGATTGGAGAAGGTTCTTGCGAATGAGACCCTGTCTTTATAGATTCCCGCCGTCCCGTCAATCTTTCTTTCCAAAAAACCGTGCCCTCTCCCGTGTCGTCACGCCCTCGCCCATCCCTCCCCACCGCAACGCTCGAGCCTCGCCCCCTCGTCGGCGTGCTGGCCCGCGATGGATGGCAGATCGATTGGATCGAAGCCACCCTCCCCTCCTTGGCACAAGCCTTTCTACCCCAGGAAGAAATGACGCTGATCCTTAACTTTCTCGGATCCGCTCGCGGCCATCATCCAACCGGGGGTGACCCCTGGAAACTGGAATCGGAGCAAGCTCTCGTTGTGCCCCCGCCTCCCTCCCCGCTTCCCTATCAACGCTTAGGCGGACATGTTCATCGTGCGGTGCAGATCCGTCTTCGACCCTCCTGGCTTGCCGAACGGCACCCCTCCGCCCGCCCCCCGGGCCAACCCCGCCTTTGTTCCCTTCCCCTTCCCCTGCTGGCCCTGCGGCGCCACTTCCTGGACCCTCCCGTGTCGGATCCGGCGGTGCCGGCCTGGGCCGAGGCGAAGGTCCATGAAGCCGTCGCCCACCTTCTCTGGCCCCAAGCGAAGCAACCCGCTGCCACCGTCCGGCCTGGTGCCGCCTTCCAGCGCCAGAAAATCGATCACGCCCTCTACCTGCTCGAGCGTGATCTGGAGAACCCCCCCTCCCTCAACCAACTGGCGGCGGCGGTCGGATGCAGTCCCTTCTCCCTCAGCCGCTGGTTTGCCCAAGAGACCGGGCTCAGCATACCCGCTCACCTTCGCCGTCTTCGCATCGACAAAGCCGCCCGCCTGTTGGCCCAAGGTGGCCTGAACGTGACCGAAGCGGCCATGGCGGTCGGTTACTCCAGCCTGAGCGCCTTCAACACCGCGTTTGTCCAACAAATCGGCTGCTGTCCCGGCCTTTATCAGAAAGACCCGTCCTCTCCGTCCAAGGAACAAGGCTCCTGCCGGTTTGGCGAAACGCCGCCCGGATTGCGCAATCCTGGGAGAAACTCGGACCCCAGTGAAACATGATGAAGTAAAGAATCAGAGGACTGACCCCAGACTGACTCGCGCCTTGAGCAGTTGCTCGGGCGAGATGCTGTGGGACGACCGTTTTCCTTGTAGAAATCATCGAATAGCGGCGA
>JBDNCR010000372.1:0-2691 GCA_046719555.1 Verrucomicrobiia bacterium
TGGAGGGGGTGGTTGGTCCGGGGGCGGCGGGGGAGGAGGGGGTGGGGGAAGGAGGGTGACGCGGACTTGGTTGGAGCGGATGGGTTTGGTTTCAGGAAGAAGGGTAAGCAGTTGGGGAAGGGTCGCCAGCAGGATGAGATGGAGCAGAAGGGAGGCCCCGATGAAGATAGCGATCCGACGCAAAGGCATCGGGGTTAAGTTGGACGAAAAATGAGCCGCTGACCAGAGTGCTTCGGAGCGGGCTGAGGGGGTTGGTGCGGGTCGCGGTGTTTTTTAGACCGGATGGTCGGCGGCGAAGGCGAGGGAAAGGGTGGGATCAGCAGGTCGAGGGTAGTTCCGCTTGGAAGGGAGAAGCGGGGAGATCGTCGGCGTTGACGAGGTTGCATCCTTCCGGATTGTCGGCCCAGGCGTAGCGGAGGCGCCGGGGTCGCGGGACGGAAGGGTGCCAGGCGAGGAGGGTTTCTCCCTCCAGAGAGGTCTGGGCCCAGTAGAATGGGCCGGTTTCATCGGCGATGGCAACGGATCGAACTGGACCGCCGTCGCGTGTGCGGAGGCCGGTGGCGTGGGAAAAGGTGACCCGCAATTTACCTTGCGGTTCGGGAATAAGGTTGAGGAAGAGGGGACCGGAGGGGAGCAGATCTCGGCCATAGACGGTGGCCAGGGCCCACCGGGCCAGCCGCTCGCCGACAGGCTTTTTCTTTTGAGGATGAATGTCGGTGGCATCACCGACATCGATGGTGACGGCCAAGCCAGTGCCTGGAAGACGGAGGGCGGCCCGCTGCGCTTCGCGCAAGGCGGCCCAGGAACTCTCGGAGGGCTCTTTTTGAGGTGCCATGTAACTGGCTAATTGGACGATGAGAAAGGGCAGGTCGCCTTGGCCGAAGGCTCGACGCCAATCGGAGATGAGGAGGGGAAGTTGACGCAGGTAGTCTGTCGGCCGGTCGGCGTTGCTTTCTCCTTGATACCAGAGGAATCCGCGGATGGCGTAAGGGATGAGCGGGTGAAGGCGGCTATTGAAAAGGGTGTAGGGTGCATTGGGGCCGCCAGGACCTTGAGTGGAGAATGTGTCTGGCGGGGTGATGATCCCCCAGTTTTGTTCGATGGCGTAACGCCAAGGTCCGGCAAGAGGGAGGACGGTCTCCGGAAGTTCAGGACAACTTAATCGCATGGTTCGGGCAGGCCCGGTGATTCCGCCGTGGTATAGATGCGATCGGACCCGCACGGCGAGGTGTAGGGTCTCCTGTTGGGTTAGATGGGCCGGGATGGTGTAGCTTCGAGGGGTGCACCAGGAATTGCGATTTTCCCAACCGATGGCGCCGACCTGTTGGCCGTTGGCATAGGTGAAGTCGTGCTTATCTACCGCGCCGAGCTCGAGCAACAGGGATTTGCCTTGCCAATTCGGCGGGAGTGGGATGGTTCGTCGGAACCAAAAGATGCCGTTGAAATCATGACCATGATCCTGCCACCGGCAGGGAAGATCCATGATCGGCCAGGTGTGGTCATTACATTGTGGTGTGTGCCAACCGTCAGACTCCCCTCGATTGACCGGGTCTTCGGGTCCCTCGGCCTGAAACCAATCCTCAGCGGTTGGGTAGGCGCGTTTCTCGGGAGTTTTTTGATGGCCGTAAAGGAGTTCTTCATAGGCCATGACGCCAGCTCGTTCGCGGGAATCGGTCATCAGGGCTTCCCGAGAGAGCCAGGCTTCGATTCGGGTGCCGCCCCAAGCGTTGGCAATCAGACCGATGGGAACGTTCAGTTCGGTTTGCAAGTTTCGTCCGAACCAACCGGCAACGGCGGAAAAGCTCGAAATGGTTTCCGGGGAACAACGGAGCCACGGGGCGTTGATGGAGGTCTGGGGATCGGCTTTGGCGGCAGTGGCCACCGTGAGAAGTCTGAGGTTGGGGAGATGAGCGTCGGCGGCCTGGGTGCCGTCGGGGTCGCATTGCGAGAGTTGCCATTCCATATTGGATTGGCCGGAGCAGATCCAGACGTCCCCAACCAGAATCTGATGGAGGACCACCTGATCGCCTTGGTCCGTTGTGGCTTGGAGCTGATGCGGGCCACCGGCAGGGACGGGCGGCAAGCGGACCAACCAGGAACCATCATCATTTGCCCTAGTGGAAGCGGCGGGGTAGGAAGAGAGAGAAACGGTGATGCGGGTGTGAGGGTCGGCGCGTCCCCAGATGGGAATTGGGGTATCCCGCTGGAGAACCGCGTCGTCGTTGAAAATGGGGGCCAAGGTGAGCATTGAAAAGACATCCAAGGTTTCTTGGGGAGGTCGAGCAAGAGCAAACGAGAAACGGAAGGTTTCCTCGGGATTTAAGTCGAATCATGGGTGGCCTTCAACGCCGGGAGATGGATCAGCCACTTGCATTGTTCCTCAAGGTTTCTAGGTGAAGGAATTGATGGAGTGAACCGCCAAGTGGAGGCACCGACCCGCTCCGATGAGAACGCGAGGATAAAGGACTCGACTTTTTGACCAAGGTCGCTCGGATTGTCCTTCCGAGGCTTGGTGAGAACGTTGTGTAAAGGCTTGTTTTTCACACCCCCCGAACTTGACTCGCTTGGGCGACTGGGCGAAATGGTGGGGTTTGCGGGTTTGGGAGTTAAAAGGTTTTATCTGGCAGAAAGAGGTCACGACGAAACAAAAGGTGTTTTGGTGAATCGTCTGTCCTGGGGATCGACAGACGT
>JBDNCR010000373.1:0-2690 GCA_046719555.1 Verrucomicrobiia bacterium
TGGATCCACACCTTTGTCGGCATCTCCCACCATTTCCCAAACTTTGGGATCGTCCGTCATGCGGAAGCGATACCATTTACCGCCACCGCCGTAGTAGATGCCGTCCATGCGAGCGCTGCGAGGGCGTTCTTTGCCCGCGAACACGACCAGAGGGGTTCCAGGAGAAAGGGCGAGGAATTCCGGCAGGAGTTCGCGCTGTGAGGAGGTCAAGGTGATGGTTTCCTCGGGGAAGTTACCTTTATGGGTCTGAAGCACTTTAAGTTCGGCCTTCAACTCATTGCGGGTATCGACCGACTGGACTTTAACGAAGGCGGCGGAGTTGAATTCTTCGAAGAAGTGTCTGGGCTGCACCTGTGGGTTGATGAGAGCCCAAGCGGAAGAGGCAGCGAGGATGGGCAAAACGAGAAGGGAGGTGAGCGGGATTTTCATGGGTGGTCTTGAAGATGGGCTTGGGCGAGAAATGAATGGTAGGATCAATTCGTTAAGATTGCAGGAAATGGATTGGAAGGGAATCCTTGAAAAGGTGGGATCGGAATGAAGTTTTCTCAATCCGGGTCTATCTTTACAGGAAATGATCAGCGTGATCGCTTGAAAGTTGGGTTCCGAATTTCCGGTGAAATGACCAAAGGATGATTTTTCAGATGAACGCGGGGGCAAGGAGCGAGGTGGACCTTCCGGTGAAGGTGGAAAACAAGGCGGAAAAAGGCGGGCTGACCTTCATGGGGTAATGGGCTTAGTTCCTGGCCACCTCAGCCTGAGGCTTGGGCAGGGTTTGATCTTTCCAATTTCGAGAACGATTCATTGGAGTCTGAATTGAAGGTGTCGAAACCGAGCCAACCACTCGGCCAGCGCTCCACCCGGAGACTTCCGGATGGGCGGTGGTCGTATCGTTGGGCGTGGAGAGGAAAATGGGGGAATCTAGTCGGATTGGTTGGAGGATTGCGTCCCCGGAGCCTGGTTGGAAAGCTCGTCACCCTCCCGTGGACGGGGTTGCTTTTGCGGAGGTGACGCCTCCCGATTGGGCAATCAGGCCCAGAACCCTAAGTCTCAGGTGTTTGCGGCGGTGCACCACTTATGTCTGCTGGAAGGTCTGGGGAAGAAAGTCTGGTTAACGACGGTCTCGGCGCTGGATTGGCTGGAGTGGGAGTGAAACGGTCGGGCTGACAGAGGCCAGCGATGGGCGGTGGATCGAGCCGAAAATTTTCCTGTAAATAACCTTCTTCTTCGTCGTCGCAAACATTTCCTCCCTAGGGTGTAGGCGATGAAGCCCTCGTTGTTTTTCCTGGATGATTTGCTCGACTTGAATGCGCCGGAGGCTGCAAGTGACGTGGTCTGGCGGGCGATGCGTCCGGTGACGGCGACGAGCGAGGGAGGTGTGGCCACCCTCCAGGTGCCTTTTGAAAAGTTGGTTCAGGCAACGGGAGAGGAGGCATCGGTGGCCAAGAATCTGCCGTTGCTGATTCGGGCCTACGGGGATCGGGTGGTGCGGATATCCCTGGGCGGTGGCCAGGCCGAGAATCATCCGATTTTCGCATGGGACGAATCGTTGGCTTTGGAGCCGTTGCACTGGGAGTTGGCAGACGAGGCGTGGACGCTGGTGGATACGAAGGGTCGGCGCCGGGGGCGGATTCCTCGTCGGGATTCACCGGTGGTTCATTGGAGCAACTTGGTGGCAGGGCCAGCAGCCGTCTTGGAAGGGGAGTGGTGGCCGGATGGGGAGAGGTCGATTGCTTTGGCGGCACGGGATACGTTTACCCCTTCCGCTCGTCAGACTGGGTCGATTGGTCTGGGCATGGTGGAGCGGGCGGGGATTCCCCACCGCTGGACGTGGTCTTTGGCCGCCGCCCCTGGGGAACGTTTTGCAGGGACGGGCGAGCGGTTTTGCCGGATGAACTTGGCGGGGGGGACCTATCTGCTGGAGAACACGGATGCGTTGGGAGTGAACAGTCCGCGGGCCTACAAAAATGTGCCCTTCTATCTTTCAAGCCGTGGTTACGGATTGCTGGTGGCGGGCTCAGGTTCGACCCGATTGTCCCTGGCAGGCATTTCGACTCGGGCAGCTTGCGGGGTGATTGAGGAACCGGTGTTGGATCTTTTCCTCATCGCCGGCACCCCGGAGCAGATCGTTCGGGAATACCGCCGGATGACCGGATTTCCGGCAAAACCGCCGTTGTGGAGTTTTGGAACCTGGATGGCGCGGATGACCTACTTTTCAGCGGCAGAGGTAGAAAATGTGGGTCGTCGCATGCGTGAGGGGAAGTTTCCGTGTGATGTGATTCACCTCGACACCGGATGGTTCAGAACCGATTGGAAATGTGAGTGGGAGTTTAGCCCCGAGCGTTTTCCGGATCCGGAAGGTTTCTTGCGCCGAATGCGTGACTCCGGATTCCGGATTTCCTTGTGGCAGTTGCCGGTAATTGCCCGTGGCACCAAACATTGGGAGGAGGCAACGGCGAAGGGATATGTCGCTCCTCCGCGGGATACGAGTGAGGTGGCAGGGTCAGATTTTGGGGGAGGATCGAGCGATGCGGCGTCGATTGATTTCACCAATCCGGAGGCAGTGACCTGGTATCAGGGGTTGCTGGCTGAGCTGTTCCGGAAAGGAGCGTCAGCGATCAAGACGGACTTTGGGGAAAACATTGATCTGCGGGCCCATTATCAGGGGATGCCGGCGGAACGATTGCGCAATC
>JBDNCR010000374.1:0-2669 GCA_046719555.1 Verrucomicrobiia bacterium
CGAAAGACGCCGATGCCGTGTCTTCTCCTGGTCGAGGATAGTTTTGATTTGCGGTCTTATCTCCGCATTTTGCTCGCCCCATCTTACCATGTGATCGAGGCGACGAATGGGCGCGAAGCGTGGAAGCTCTTGCAGCGGACACGACCCGACATCATTTTGTCGGATGTGATGATGCCGGGCATGGACGGGGTGGAACTCTGTCGGCAGGTCAAAGCCTCCTCCTCGCTGCGGAAGATCCCTGTGGTGCTTCTTTCGGCCAAAGCCCTGCCGAAGCACCGGGTCGAGGGCCTGGAAGCGGGTGCGGATGACTACCTGGCCAAGCCGTTCTCGGCCGCAGAGCTTTTGCACCGGCTGCGAGCCCGCCTGCGCCTCGAGGCCTTGCCCGATGGCCAATCGTGGCAGGACCATCTGCTCGAACGCATTGACGCCCATCTGGGCAATCCCCGCTTCAACGTTACCACCCTGGCGCGGCAAATCGGGCTCAGCCCCCGGCAGCTCCATCGTCGGGTGGTGGCGGAGTTTGGCATGGCCCCGGCTTCTTTGCTGACCGAGCGGCGCATCCAGCGCGGACGCGAATTGATCCTCGCCCGGCAGTTTGACACCATGGCCGAAGTCGCCCACCGCGTCGGCCTATCTCCGGGTTATTTTTCCCGGCGTTATCGGGCGAGATTTCCGGCGGCTCCGGAGGCGGAATCGACGTCGTCGAGGCGTTAGGGGAAGGAGGGAGGAGTTTTCCTCCGGGTCGCTGGGTTTCAGGGATCAGGTCGGCTGTGACGAGAGTGGGTTCAGAGCTGGGGATCGACCGACGCTCCTTTTGGGTCCATCCATTTTGAGGCGAGGCTTCGCTTGCGCTTGGCGAGCAGGCGTCCATATTCGGGGCGGGAATGGAGATGGGGTTTGTTAACTTTTTTCGCGCGCTTAGCTCAGCGGTAGAGCATCTCGTTTACACCGAGGGGGTCGGGGGTTCGAAACCCTCAGCGCGCAGATTGTGGTTGGTGGGGATGGCGGGCATGGCCTTGGGATGGGGCTGGGCAGGGGTGCCGGTGGTGGCAGCGGAGACAGCGGAGTCGGGATCGAAGGAGACGGGAGTCAAGACGGTCTTTGTCATCCCGATTCATGAGACGATTGATGTGGGGCTCCGTTATTTTTTCAAACGGGCGATGAAGGAGGCCGGGGAGAAGAAGGCGGATTTCTTGATTTTGGATATGAATACGCCAGGCGGGCGGGGCGATGTGATGGAGGAGGTGATGGATGGGATTGAGGAGTTTGCCTATCCGGAGAACACGATTACCTACGTGAATCGGGAGGCGGGTTCGGCAGGAGCCTTGATTGCGGCGGCGACGCGGCGGATTTACATGGCTCCGGGAGGGGTCATTGGGGCGGCGACGCCGGTGATGATGGGGCAGGGTGGTGGGCCGATCGAGTTGCCAGAGAAGTTTTTGTCGTATTATTCGGCCAAAGCGCGGTCGGCAGCGGAACGGAATGGACATTTTCCGGAGGTGTTCGAGGCGATGGTGAGGAAGGACAGTGGCTTGGAGTTGTTTGGGGAGGTGATTGTAAAACCGGGGAATATTCTGACCTTTACGGCGGAACAGGCAATCAAGCGGGTGGGGAATCCGCCGAGGACAATTTTGGCGGAGGGGATTAAGGGATCGTTGGAGGAGTTGGTGCTGGAGGTGGCGGGGCCGGATGCGGTGGTGATTCGGGCGCAACGATCGGTCGTGGAGCACATTGCGTTTTTTTTGGTGACGGTGACGCCGGGGTTACTGGCCATTGCGTTTCTCTGTGGGTATTTGGAGTTTCAATCGCCGGGGTTTGGGGCTTTGGGAGCGATTGCGGCGATTTGTTTGTTGCTGGCGTTTGGGGGTCATTATATTGGGGGACTGACGGGGCACGAGCCGTTGTTGTTGATTGGGCTGGGGGTGGTGTTGCTGGCGGTGGAGCTGTTTATTTTTCCCGGGGTGCTGTTGCCGGGGTTGGTCGGGGTGGTGCTGGTGTTGGTGGGCCTGCTTTGGATGATTGCCGAGCCAGGGATTGCGCCGCCGGAGGTGCCGGGTGGACCGGAGCCGGTGTTTCCGATGCCGGTATGGCCAAGTGGAGCGGCGTTGGCCGAGGCAATGACCAAGCTTTCGATTTCGTTGGCGCTGGCATTGGCGGGAATCATGGTGGCGTATCGTTTGCTGCCGCGTTTACCCCTTGGGTCGAGTCTGGTGTTGGGCGAGATCATTCCGAAACCCGAGGATGCTTCAGCGGTGCGGGAGTTGAAATTGAGGCCGGGAATGCGTGGCGAATCGGTGACGCCGCTGCGTCCGTCGGGGACGGCGGTCTTTGAGGGGACACCGGTGGATGTGCTGACGGAGGGAGAGTTCGTGGGGCGGGGGGAGGCGGTTGAGGTGTTGCGGGTGGAGGGAGCCCGGGTATTGGTGCGGAAGATGGGGGCGGTATGACGGAGATTCTGACCTTTTTAGTGGCGGGGGTGTTGTTGTTGGTGGTGGAGATTTTTTTGCCGGGGATGATCGCGGGAATTCTTGGTGCGATTTGCCTGCTGGTGGCGGTGGTGTTGACGTTCACGAACTTCGGGCCGGAGCAGGCCTTCATGTTGTTGTTTGCGGAGCTGGTGTTTGGGGTGATTTTGTTTGCGCTGTGGCTGAAGTTTTTCCCGCGGAGTC
>JBDNCR010000375.1:0-2661 GCA_046719555.1 Verrucomicrobiia bacterium
AGCGGGGCCGTTGGACGTTTGGGCCGACGGGATCGCTGACGTATAGCCACCTTTGGATTGATGGGTTCTCGGAGAATGGATCGCCGATGGCTCAACGTTTTTCGAGCCAAGAGGCGGAAAGTCTGCAAATGGGGGTCGGGGGGCGGGTGTCGTATTTGTTTCCGGGAAATTTTGTGTCGATCCGGCCTGAACTCCGGGCGGAGTATCGGCGGGAGTTTATGGACAGTGCCCGGTCGATTAATTCGACGTTGATCGGAGGGGGGCCGGCGTTGCAGCTCGAGACATCGCCTCCGTCGAAGGATTTTGCGGTGATTGGCGGGGGGCTCAATGCGGTTTTCTCTGATTCGACGACAGCTTTTGTCAATTATGAGGCGGAGGTGGGGCGGTCGAGTTATGTGGCGCATGGGGTTTATGGGGGCGTGAGGTGGAATTTCCCGGGCGGACCGATGCGGGCTCCGGTGATTCTTTTTGAGGATGAGCCCAAGGATTGGCGGGATGCGTTTTGGGAGACGCCGGTGGGTCAGGCGGCCCGGTGGATCCAGCTTCGGGGAATCCTGCATGCGCAGTATGATCATCTGGAGACCAATTCGAAGGCGGGGGTGATCGATCCCCGGGATCCGGAGATGGAGAACGTGCTGTTTATCCGGCGGTTGCGACTTTATGCGGAGCGGGATTTGGGTGGTGGATTCTATGTGGAGGGAGCCGGGGAGTATGATGAGCATGCTCAGGGAAGACCGCCGCTGAAGTTGTTCAATGCGAATGCGGGCTGGCGTCCGATCGACGAGTTTCACTTGATGTTTGGGTTTGATAAGGTGCCGTTCAGCCACGAGGAGAATATTTCCAGTGCTCGGATCAAGACGGTGGAACGTTCGGTGGCATCTCGGACGTTTACCAAGCTGGGGGATTTGGGCGAACAGCACGTTCGGCTGGCGGTGGCAGGCCGGTTTCGGGATGTTTTGGACGGGGCGGTCGGTATCTTGGACCGGTATGACCTTCATTATGAGGCGGCCATCGCCCATCCGAGTGAGGATGCCAGTGCGCTGTGGGATGCGGATCCGAGTGGGACGAGGTCGTCGATGCCCGCGCCGTCGTATTATTTCCGCTTGGCCCATGAGTTTCGGACGGCGTGGGGTGATTTGGATGTGGGGGCCGATTTTGCGTATGCGCCGTCTTTCCGGGCGCGGGGAAGCAATCAGCCGACAGGGGCACAGGCGGTGTCTCCGTTTTTCAATTACAACAAGGGCTGGTTCAATCTGATGGGCCAATGGATGGGGTTGACCTATGTGCGGGATGACGCCAATGGGAACGTGCGTCGGAGTCCAACGGGTTTCACGATTCAGCCTTCATTCTTTGTGCATCCGAAGTGGGAGATTGTGACGATGTATTCGACCTTTGACACCAATGGGGATGAGGCGATCCGGTTCAATCAATCGGTGCGGAATGCGCCGACGTTTTATCCTGAGGATCGGCGTTTCGATAACATTCATCAGTTTTACCTCGGGTTTAATCACTACATTAAAGGCAATGACATCAAGCTGAGCACCGGGATTGAGAGAATCGAAGCGGATGGGGCCCGAGCGAATCGGCCGGTGTCGGCAGAGGACGCGTGGGTGGTCCGGGCGCGGTTGCAGTTGTTGTTTTGATCTGAAGGGGGGATGATGCGGGCACGGAGGGAAGGCTTCAGGGGAGGGAAGCTTCAGGGGGCGGTGAGGCAACGGGTGGCGGGTTGGATGGTTTTAGGGGTTTGGGGACTGGTGGCGGGTATGGGCTGGGCGCAGGAGGAGGTTGGAGCGGTTGGGCGGGGAGATTTTCCGAACCGACCGATCCGGATTATCGTTTATACGAGTCCCGGGGGTTTGATTGATTTCACGGCGCGAAAGTTTGCCGATGTGGCGCGGAAGTATGTGGATCAGCCGATGGTGGTGATCAATAAGCCGGGGGCGGGGGGAATTGTGGCCTTTGAGGATGTGCTGCAGACGCCGGCCGATGGGTACACGTTGATGGCGGTGACGAAGTCAAATGTATCGAAGCTGCTGAGCAGTGACCGGGAGGATATTTTTGATCGGATGGATTGGTTTGCGCGGGTGATGGAGGATCCCCAGTGCCTGATTGTGAATCGGAAGGCGGGGATTCAAACCTGGCCGGAAATCCGTGCGGATGCGCTGGTGCAACGCGGTCGACAGAATTGGTTGGGACCGGATATTGGGGGGTTGGATCATCTGTCGGCGTTGAAGATTTGGCGGAGTGCGGGGATGGAGGCGCGGTGGATCCCGTATGAGAGTGGAGGCCAAGCGATTGCGGCCTTGTTGGGCGGGTTGGGGGTGGCGTATGTGGGCAATCCGAGCGAGGCACGGGGCAATCCGGATTTGGAGGTGGCGGTGATTTGTGCGCCCAAGCGGTTGGCGGCGTTTCCGTCGGTGCCGGTTTTCCGGGAGTTTGGGGTGGAGGGGGTTGATGACGAGGCGATGTGGCGGGGTTTTGCGTTGCGGAGCGGAGTGCCGGAAGGGGTGCGGCGGTGGTATGCGGAGTTGTTTGAGAAGGTGAACCGCGATCCGGAGTGGCGAGGGGAGTGGGAGCCATTTGGGATTACGGTGGAGTATGTGGCGTCGGGGCCGTTTACGGCGGAGGTGGAGAAGGATCGGCGGGAAGCGGCTTTTTATT
>JBDNCR010000376.1:0-2652 GCA_046719555.1 Verrucomicrobiia bacterium
CCACCCCCGATCAGCAGGAACTCGCCCAACTCTGTTCATGCTTGCGGGCAGCGGCTCCCTCCAGGTCCCTCCAGCACCAACAGTGGGCTTGGACCCGTCTGCACGCCAATGCCGCCAACCCGGCCACCGGCCCCGACTTTCTCTCCGTCCGCTGGTTTGCCACCGGAGCCGCCGCCGCTCTGGGCCTGGGCCTTGCCCTTTTCGTTCTGCGTCCCGGTGCCGAATCTCCCACCACCACCACCCCCACCATCATGGCCAAAGGCGACAAACTCCACGCGGTCCCCTTCCACTCCAAACGGGCCAATGCCGATGTCATCTGGGTCGATGGCTACGACTATCTCCCCGCCTCCTATCCCCTGCGCTAACGTGATTCGTCCCCTTGCCATCTTCTTGACCCTGGCCGCCCTCGCTCCGGCTCTCCGCGCAGAATCCACAGCTTCCGCTGACCGAATCATCCTGGTTCGACTCCTTCACGGCCAAAATGACGGGATTCGCGATGACCTCGCCCAAGAAGAATCCCTCAAACGCAGCCTCACCACCTTGGTGGGTTACCGCATGTATGAAGAAATCGGCTCCGCCTACGCCAGCCTTGACCTTGCCCAACCTCAATTCGTCGTCCCTTGCCGAGCCATCTACGTCAAATTTCAAGCACGGGGGGGTAACCCCCCTGCCTTCCAATTCGAACTCTTCCACTCGGACCGTTCGCTCCTCCAGGGCGAGTTCATTCCCCGCCCCAGTGTCCCGCTCATCATCACCGGTCCCTTCTACGATCGGGGGCGCCTGGTCTTGGTCATGATTCACTGTCCCAATCAAAAAATCCCTCCCCACGCCCGCGCCCACCTGGCCGAAAAACCGGCCACCGCACCTGCTCCAGCCGCAGAATCCGGAACCGCACCCATTCACCAAGCCACTCCGGTTTCCCACCCGGGCGCCCCTCGTTGAAATTCCGCAAACAAAGTTGACAAGTGCCCTCTTTGCGCGGACCCTCTCCCGTTCTCGGAAGGGTTGGTAGCTCAATGGTAGAGCAGTGCCCTTTTAAGGCATTGGTTCTGGGTTCGAGTCCCAGCCAACCCACGCTCCCTTCCCCACCTTCAGGCCATGTCCGCTTCCTCACCCAGCGCCCGTCGCATGGCCCAGGTTCTTCCGCTCCTCAAAGCGATTTATCCCAACGCCCACTGCGAACTCCATTACCGCTCGCCCTTGCAGCTCCTCATCGCCACCATTCTCTCAGCCCAATGCACCGACACTCGGGTCAATCAAGTCACCCCTCATCTCTTCAAAGCCTTCCCGGATGCCCAGGCCCTCGCCACGGCCCCCCTTCCAGACATCGAAAGAATCATCCAATCAACCGGATTCTTTCGCGCCAAAGCCAAGAATATCCGTGACTGCTGCCGCGCTTTGGTGGAACGCCACGGCGGCCAGGTCCCTGCCTCCATGAACGACCTGGTGGCCCTGGCTGGCGTCGGTCGTAAAACCGCCAATGTCGTTCTCGGCAACGCCTTTCACCTTAATGAAGGCATTGTCGTCGACACCCACGTCGCCCGTCTCAGCCGCCGTCTCGGCTTTGTTCGTTCGGACGACCCGGTCAAAATTGAGCGAAGCCTCATCCGTCTGGTTCCCCAATCGGACTGGACCCTCTTCTCGCACCTGCTCATCTGGCATGGCCGCCGCCGGTGTTTTGCCCGGAAACCGAACTGTGCGGCCTGCGAACTCGCCTCCCTTTGCCCCTCTGCCCCTCGGGCCGGAACCTAAGCCGCCGTGCCTCTGCCGCCCACGATTCCCAGCCCCGCCCGGGACGTCACCTACCGAACCGAGCTCCTCCGAGCCATTCCCAATGGAATCATTGAAGCCGCGATCGCCACCTTCTTTCTTCTAATCGCCGTCCGCTACTTCGACGCCGGTCCCACCGCCAAATCACTCATCGCCACGGGTGGATCCCTTGGGCTCATTTTTGGCCCTCTCGCCGTCTTCTGGGTCGCCCGTCGGCAGTGGACCACCACCGGAGCCGCAGCCGGACTTGGCCTCATCGGCTCCAGCGGCTTTCTTCTGGCCGGACTTTACCCCTCCCTTCCCGTGTTCATCGGAGGATCCCTCCTCGGCGTGATCTGCGGCGCGGCAGCCATTCCCCTCTGGACCCAAACGTTTCAAGACAACTATCCTGCCAGCGAGCGGGGCAAGCTTTTCTCTCGTGCCACTGTGTTCCGGATCATCGCCGCCGGAGCGGCGGCTGAGATCATCGGACGTTTCCTTGGTGGAGGCATCGACCGATTCCCCCTCTTCATGGTCTTCCTCGCTGCCTGCGGCTTCTTCTCCTCCGCCCTCGCTGCCCGCATCCCCTCCCGCCCCCTCTCGATCATTGAGAGTTCCCACCCTCTTCATTCCCTGCGCCACTTAAAAACCGACCGCCTTCTCCGCTGGATGATCATCTCTTGGATGTTCATGGGTTTGGGAAACCTCATGATGCTTCCTCTCCGCGTCGAATACCTGGCCAACCCCGAACACGGCCTCAACCTCTCCGTCCCCACCATCGCTCTCCTCCTCGGCGTGCTCCCGAATATCAGCCGACTCATCTTCAGTCTGGTCTGGGGTCGCCTCTTCGATCGAGTTCCATTCTTGACCCTCCGCATTTGCCTCAACCTCGGTTTCCTGCTC
>JBDNCR010000377.1:0-2647 GCA_046719555.1 Verrucomicrobiia bacterium
TTCCGGACCCCTAGGCTCCGCGTAAGACTCGACCATCCCACCGAAGCCCATCGGCTCCGATGGACCGTTCTAACCGCCCTCCTCCTCAACTGGGCCTACCTCCTAATCCGTTAACCTCCCTCCGAGTCGGCCCCGGTTCCTCGAAATTAAAAACGCGACCGCTTAAACGAAAAGAATCTGGAACCGTCAGCCTCATTCATCCCATCCTCCCGCATGTGCGCTCTCTCTTCGCCCACTTCCCCCTCACCCTCGCCCGAGATCAGCTGGTTTCTTTCTGCGCGCTTTGGAATGTTCATCCACTTCGGTCTCTACTCCCGAATCGGTCGAGGCGAATGGATCATGAACCAAGAAGGCCTAACCGCAGAAGAAATCCGCGCCGAAGCCAACGCCTTTACCTGCAACCCGGAGAATATCCATGCCTGGTGCCGCACCGCTCGCACCTCGGGAATGCGTTACATCGTGCTCACCACCAAACATCACGACGGCTTCTGTCTTTGGAACTCAACACTGTCCGACTTCAACTCCGCCCGCATCGGACCCCAGAGAGATCTCGTGGCCGAATTTGTCGCCGCCGCCCGCACCGAAGGACTCCGCGTCGGCCTCTACTACTCGCTTGCCGACTGGAGCCATCCCGACGGAGCCCGATGCGACCACGATGAAACGGCCCGCCGTCGGTTCATTGACTACACCCATGGATTGGTCCGAGAACTCTGCACCCAATTCGGCCCCCTTGATCTCCTATGGTTCGACGGACCCTGGCCTCTCAAAACGGCTGCTCGTTGGGAAAGCGAGACCCTGCTCGCAGAAATCCGCCGCTTACAACCCGGCTGCCTGGTCAACAACCGGCTCGGCACCGGACTCGAGGGCGACTTCGGAACCCCCGAAGGACACATCACCGCAGAAAACCGGCCGTGGGAAGCCTGCATGACCTTCAATGGAGATTGGGGATACACCCAAACACCTGACGAAGACTGGCGTTCCGCACGTGAAGTCGCGCGCATGCTCCAATCCTGCACCGCCGGAGGCGGCAACCTCCTCCTCAATATCGGACCAGCCGACCAAGGCCACATCCCCCAGGCAGCCTCGGATCGACTGGAACGGGTCGGGCACTGGCTGCAACTCCATGGGGAAGCCTGCCTCGGGCCTCACGACCGGCTGGGCGACCGGTTCCCTCCCATCACCAACGTCGGCTTCTGGACCCTCTTGGACCGGACCGCTTGGTTCTGGCTCGCCCGAGCCTACCCCGGAACAACCCTCTCCCTCGGAGGCCTCCGCGGCCGAATCACCAAGGCCACCCTCCTCCATCAACCCGACCGTCCGCTTGCCTGGGAACAAACCGATCTCCGCACCCGCATTCACGGACTGCCAGCCACGTGCGACGAACCGCACCTCGGCATTCCTATCCTCCGCCTCGACTTCGCGGATCCCCCCTCACAGAAATTTCCCTACCCCTACTGATGGGTTTTCCCCATCTTATCACCCCTTCCCTGGGGATTAATTCCGATTCAGGCACGCGCCGAGGGCGGTGAGACAACGGTCCACCACCTCCGGCCGGGCGTTATGCCCCATCAGGCCAATCCGCCAAATCTTACCTGCCAACGGACCCAGCCCGGCTCCAATCTCAATCCCGTGGTTCTTGAGCATGGCCTGACGCACCCCCGCCTCATCGACGCCCGCAGGAACCTTGATCGCATTGAGCATCGGCAACCGCCACTCCGGCTCCACCAACAAGTCGAGACCCAATCGCTCCAAACCCGCCACCAGACGTTCATGAGCCGCCTGATGCCGGGCAAACACCGCCTCTTCCCCTTCCCGCAAAATCGTCTGAAGCGCCGCATACAACCCGTAAATCATGTTGATTGGGGCGGTGTGATGATAAGCCCGCTTGGCTCCGTCCCAATAATTAACGATCATCGACAAATCCAAATACCAATTCGGCACCTTCGTCCTGCGCCCCTGAAGCTTGGCCACCGCTCGATCCGAGGCGCTGAACGGCGCCAATCCGGGCGGGCAACCCAGGCATTTCTGCGTCCCACTATAAAACAGATCCACGCCCCACCCATCCACATCCACCGGAATCCCCCCCAACCCAGTGACACTATCGACCAAAAAAAGGGCTCCAGTCGGCCGAACCAACTCGCCAATCTCGGCCACTGGATTGCGCACCCCCGTCGACGTCTCCGCATGGACCACCGCCACCAGGTCGTAGCGTCCCGCCGTCAACTTTTCCCGGACCAACTCTGGATCCATCGGTCGGCCCCACTCCACATCGACCGAATCCACCTGAGCCCCCAACCGACCGGCCACATCCTTCATGCGGGTTCCAAAAACTCCATTCTGCAAAATCAACACCCGGTCCCCCGGCTCAATAAAATTGACAAAAGAGGCCTCCATCCCGGCCGATCCCGTGCCGCTAATCGGCAGGGTCAATCGGTTGCCCGTGTGGGCAAGACGTTGGATCAGCTCTCGAACCTCATCCATCAGCCCGATAAACACCGGATCCAGGTGCCCCAAAGTCGGCCGACTTAAAGCTCGGTAGACCTCGGGATGAGTCGTCGAAGGACCGGGGCCAAGCAAAAGAATGTCTGGCAGAGAATCAAGCGTCGAGGTCATGGAATCACACGTGGGTAAGGAACCACCGCAGTGT
>JBDNCR010000378.1:0-2647 GCA_046719555.1 Verrucomicrobiia bacterium
GGTGGGGGAGGTGACGGGTGCGGGTCGCGGAGGTGAGCCGATTCTACCCAAGTTGAGGGGGGTGGTGGGTGAGTCGTTGGCCGGGGGTTACCTTGCGGTTTGTCCCGGGGCTGAGTATGGGCCGGCGAAGCGTTGGGGGGCGGAGCGTTTTGCGGCGGCAGCGGGGCGCTTGCGGCAGGTGTTGGGGGTGGAGGGTGTGGTGATTTTGGGAGGGGCGAAGGATGAAGGGGAGGCTGGGCAGGTGGCCAGGCGGTTGGGATCGGTGGCTCGTCAACTGGCGGGTCGGACGAGTTTTGAGGCGTTTTTGCGCTGGTTGGCAGGGGCCCGGCTGGTTTTGTGTAATGATAGTGGGGCGATGCATTTGGCGGCGCTGTTGGGGGTGCCATCGGTGGCGGTGTTTGGCTCGACGGAGCCAGCTTTGACCGGGCCTTTGGGCGGGCGGGTGGCGGTGGTGCGGGAGCATGTGGGTTGTAGCCCTTGTTTTTTGCGGGAATGCCCGCTGGACCTACGGTGCATGGAGCAGGTGGAGGTGGAGCGGGTGGTGAGGGCGGGATTGGAGGTGGCGGGGTGAGCCAGGGGCGTTCGGCGAGGAGGAACGCTTTTGTGATTATGGGAGCGATCCTGGGGTCACGGGTGTTGGGGTTGGTGCGGGAGGTGGTGTTGAATGCGGTGATTGGTCCGGGGATGGTGCTGGATGCGTTTTACGCGGCGTTTCGAATTCCGAATTTGTTGCGGGATTTGTTTGCGGAGGGGGCGTTGTCGACAGCGTTTGTGACGGTGTTTTCGAAGAAGTTGGCGGGGGGGAGTCGTGAGGCGGCGTTTCGACTGGCCAATCAGGTGTTGGTGGCGTTGATGCTGACGATGGTGGGGATTTGTGTGGTGGGGATGGTTTTCAGTCCGCAACTGGTGTCGTGGTTGAATCCTGGTTTTGCCGAGACGGAGGGGAAGATGGAGCTGACGTCGGCGCTGACCCGGATGCTGTTTCCTTTTATTGCGCTGGTTTCGTTTGCGGCGGTGTTTATGGGGTTGTTGAACAGTTTGGGGTCGTTTGGGTTGCCGGCGTCGGCTTCGACGGTGTTTAATGCGGTGTCGATTTTGACCGGGTTGACGTTGGCGTGGTGGATGGATCCGAAGTTTGGCGAGGGATCGATTTATGGGTTTGCGGGAGGAACGTTGTTGGGGGGGCTGGCGCAGTGGTTGGTTTTGGTGCCGCGAGCGGTGCGGTTTGGTTATCATCCGGCGTGGGTGGTGGATTGGCGGGATCAAGGGTTCCGGGAGGTGATCCAGTTGATGGTGCCCGCGGTGGTGGGAGGGGCGGCGGTGCAGGTGAATGTTTTGGTGAACGGTTATTTTGCGTCGTTTTTGGGCGATGGGGCGGTGACGTGGTTGAACAATGCGTTCCGGTTGATGCAGTTGCCGATCGGTCTTTTTGGGGTGGCGATTGCGACGGTGACTTTGCCGGAGGTCTCGCGGTTGATGGCTGGGGAGCAGAGATCGGCGTTTCGGGGCAATGTGTCGGAGGCTTTGCGTCGGCTGTTTTTTCTCAATTTTCCGGCGTCGGTGGGGTTGTTTTTGTTGGCCGAGCCGGTGATTCGGGTGGTGTTTGAGCGGGGGGCGTTTACGGCGGAGGATACCGAGGCGACGGCGCGGGTGTTGCAGGCCTACGCGATCGGGTTGGGGGGTTATGGCGGGATCAAGGTGCTGGCACCGACGTTTGCGGCGTTGAGGAAGGCCTGGATTCCGATGCGGGTTAGTCTTTTGGGGATTGGGCTGAATGTGGGGTTAAATTTATTGTTTTTGACCGTGTTGAAGCTTGGGGTGGCGGGGTTGGCGTTGGCCACGTCATCGGTGGCTTTGTTGAATTTCGGGCAGTTGGCTTGGGCGTTGCGTCGAGAGGTGGGAAATGTGTTGGATCGGGAGACGTGCGGGTCGTGGTTTCGGGTGGTGGTGGCCGGGCTGGTGATGGGCCTGGTGGTGGGGTGGATGAACGGGCGATGGGAGGTGGGGCCGTTCTGGTGGAATGCGTTTGGGTTGGGGCTGACCATTGCGGTTGGGTTAGGGGTGTATGGGGCAACGAGTTGGGTGCTGGGAATTGAGGAATTTCGGGGGATGGTGCGTGGTCTGGTGCGGCGGTTGAGGCGATGACGAGGGGTGGGGTTCGATAAGGAAAAGAGGAAAGGTCGAGCTGAAACGAAGAAAAAAATTCATCGAAGCGCCATATTTTGGTTTGACTTTGGGAAGCGAAGGGCTCGGAACGGGGGGCAAATGAGTGATTTTACTCACACCGTAAAAAATGCGGTAACTAACTCTTGGAAAATGAATTAGAGAGTTATCACAAGACTTGCCCTCAGGTTATTCACAACCGGGGTAAGTCGTTCTTTTTCATGGGCATGTCGATGTTATGGAAATTTTGTGGCGCTAGGCGGACTTGAGGGGAGAGGTTTTTGTGCGATGGCTTGGGGGTGAAGGTGATTGTGCCTCCTGGAACCAGGGATGAAGAGGCCCGGGAGTTGGCGGTGCAGCTGGCGGGATGTTACGCCGAGGGGGAGGGGGAGGCTTATCCGTCGCCGATTCGGGGCGGGCGGACGGAGGGTTTGCGGGTTTTGAGGGGATTTTCGGTGGTGGGTTACGCGGCACGACGGAATTT
>JBDNCR010000379.1:0-2639 GCA_046719555.1 Verrucomicrobiia bacterium
GGCAATTTTGCTGAAGCTGCTGTGGCGGAGGGCGAGGGAATGGAAGGGGTTATCGAGGGCTTGGGCGAGGGCGGTCTCGTCAGCGAGGAAGCGGTTCCAGAGGGTGGCGTGGTCGCGTTCTTCGAGTAGTTGCACGTCGACGGGAAGGCCCAGGGCGCCTCCGTGGCGGCGGAGCAGTTCGAGGGTGAAGCTGTGAAGGGTGCCGAAGAAGGCGGCGTTGAGGCGGCGGAGTCGTTGGGCGGTGAGGTCGGGGGAGGCGGTGAGGTCGCGCTGGAGTTGGTGACGGGCGCGGACGCGGAGTTCGGCGGCGGCGGCGCGGGTGTAGGTGACGACGACGAGCCGAGCCAGGGGGTCATCTGTCGTTTCTTCGGAGGCGAGGGCCAGGGCGGAGATGCGGCGGACGATGGCGGTGGTTTTGCCGGCTCCGGCGCTGGCGGAGACGCAGAAGTTTTGGTGGAGTTCGGTGGTGAATCGGTCGCGATCGTGGCGATCGGCGAGGGGTTGGGCTGGAGGAGCGGAGGCCATGGGAGGAGTTTAGCGAGGGGTGGAATGGGTGCACGAGTTAAAGGCGGGAGGGAACGGAGATTTTGGGGGGAGGGTGGGGGCAAATGGGCGAATTTTTTTCAAAAAAAAGAGAAAGGGACTGCGGATGTCCCTGGGGGTGTGCGAAGATCAAGGGCGTGATGAAAACTAATTTAAGTGATTTGACGTTTATTCTGGATCGGAGCGGATCGATGGGATGTTTGCGGAACGCGGCCATTGAGGGATTCAACGAGTTTTTGCAGGCGCAACAGAAGGCTGAGGGCGAGGCTTGGCTGACGTTGATTCAGTTTGATGATCAGTATGAGGTCTGGGCGCGAGCGGTCCCGGTGCGAGAGGTGAAGCCGCTGGATCATTCGACTTACCAGCCACGAGGTTCGACGGCGTTGTTGGACGCGATCGGTCGGACGATTGATGAGGCGGGACGTCGGCTGGCGGAATTGCCGGAGGCGGAGCGACCCGGAAAGGTGATTGTGGCGATTATGACCGATGGGTTGGAGAACGCTTCGGCTCGGTATTCGCACCGGGAAATTGCCAAGATGATTGCGCATCAGCGGAGCAAGTATTCGTGGGAGTTCTTGTTTTTGGGAGCGAATCAGGACGCGATCGCGACGGCATCATCGCTGAATATTTCGGCGCGGGATGCAGCGACCTACGCGCCGTCGGCTGCGGGGACTTCCGCTTCGTATCGAGCGATGTCGCGAAAGATGGCGTCGATGCGGGCGATGGCTGCAGGAGCGGCTGGGCCGGATCTGGATGCGGCGCATAAGCCGATGAAGGATTTGTTGAAGGAGGAGGAGGAGAAAGGCAAGGGGAAGGGGAAGAAGGGCTAGGTTTGAGGATGGGGGCTCGGACGGGTCGCAGGGGGCGACCCGTCCGGGGGGGAGGGCGAGGTGCGAGGTTAGGCTGGGGGTGGTCGGTAGAGGGTGAGGGTGTGACCGACGAAGAGGATGATTTGGGCTTGGGCTTGGCGAGCGATTTCGGGGGCGAGGGTTTTCTTGGAGGCTTGGTGGTGTTCGAATTTGATTTTGGCGAGGGAACGGAGGTTGAGCTCGGTGTCGAGGGCTTGATGGAAGGCGGAGTCGGCTCCGGCTTTGCCCAGGCGGACGGAGGGGCGGAGGCGTTGGGCCTGGGCTTTGGCCTGGCGAAGGGCGGTTCCAGAGAGGAAGTGGGGGAGGTCGGACATGGGAAGGGTGAGTGGCAAGGATGCCGGTGGGTGAGGCGAGGGGAAGCGGAATCGGAGAGGGGTGGAAGTTGGGGTGTGCGCGTGGGGGTGAGTTGGGTTAGTTTAGGAGGATGCGTTGGAGATGGATGGGGTTGGCGATGGTGGTGGTGGTGGGGCAGGTGTGGGCAGCGGAGGAGCATCCGGCCCGGGCCCGGGCACTGGCTGAGGTGACGGCGGTGGCTCCCGGGGGGAGCTTTTGGGTGGCGACGGAGTTGACGATGCGGGAGGGGTGGCATGTGTATTGGATCAATCCGGGGGATTCGGGCTTGCCGCCGACGACGGAGTGGGAGGTGCCGGAGGGGGTGGAGTTGGGTCCAGTGCAGTGGCCGTATCCGCAGGCGTTTCGGGTGGGGCCGTTGGTGAGCTTGGGGTATGAGGGTCGGGTTTTGTTGATGCAGGAGGTTCGGGTGCCGACGTCGATGGCGGCGGGGCAGGAGTTGGTGTTGAGAGGGAAGGTAAGTTGGTTGGTGTGTGAGGATGTGTGTTTGCCGGGGAGTGGGGAGGTGGAGGTGCGGGTGCCGGTGCGGGCGGAGGGTGGTGAGCTGGATCGGGGTGTGGAGGAGGCGTTTGCGGCGACGCGAGCCGCGTGGCCGGTGCCGTTGACGGAGGGGGCGGTGACGGCTCGGGTGGAGGAGGGAGTGTTGGTGCTGACGGGGGGATGGGAGGCTGCGGAGGGGATGGTTTTTTTTGCGTTGGCGGAGGGTTTGGTCCGCTTGGCGGAGCCGCAGACGTTGGTGAGGAAGGAGGGAGGATTTGAGTTGCGGGTGGTGCTGGAGCGGGCGGACGGGTTGCGAGGGGGAACGGTGGCCGGGGTGTTGGTGTCGGAGAAGGGGTTTGCGGAGTTTGGGGGAAGGAAGGCGGTTTCGTTCGAGGC
>JBDNCR010000038.1:0-9313 GCA_046719555.1 Verrucomicrobiia bacterium
ACCCTTCGCATAGCGCGGCTCCAAACGGGTCACCGTCTCAAACACCTCCACCGCCTCGGCATTCAGATCTTGCTCCAAATAGAGCGTGCCGAGGTTGTTCCAGGCCATCGTAAACTCCGGCAGCAACTTCACCGCCTGTCGAAAACTCTTCATCGCCCCTTGCGCCTGCCCCGCCTTGTCCATCGCGACCCCCAAGTTGAACCAAACCTCCGGCAGGCCCGGATTGTTCTCAATCACCCGCAAAAACACTTCAATCGCCCGTTGCGGATCCCCGGCGCGTCGGATCGCCAACCCAAGCTCATTGAGCACCGTATGGAGGTGATCCAACTCCGGCTGCCCTTCCGCCACCCGGTCGAGAATCTCATAAGCCTCGTTGAGCTTGCCCTGTTTCACCAAGCAACTGCCCAAATAGGTCGCCGCCTCCCAATGCTCTGGAGCCTGCTCCAAACAACGCTGCAAGGCAGCCACCGCTTCAGGATAATTCCCCTCCTCAGCGTAAATCGACCCCAACCGGAACCACGTCTCGGTCAAATCCGGTCGATGGTGAACTGCCTTTTCAAACGCCTGGCGCGCCGGTTCCAACCGACCCAAGACCGATAGAGCCACGCCCAGATTATCCCAAGCCTTCGCATAATCCGGCCGGGCCAAGGTCGCCTGCTCACAACAAAACACCGCCTGCTCGTAATCTTGAACCTCAAAACAAAGCACCCCCATATTGCACCAACCCCGGGCATGCTGAGGATCCAACTGCACCACCTCGTCATACGCATCAAACGCCGCCTGGGTTTGCCCGTCTTCTTGGTAAGCTGCCGCCAGCAAAAACCAGCCCTCAGCCGAGTCCGGCTTGCTCTTGGTCGCATTCTGATAACACTCAATGGCCAGCGGTAAGTTCCCCTCTCGGTGATACTGCTGCCCCACCTCAATCCAGGTCTCATTGATGCGGGGAATTCGCTTGGTGATCACCTGCGCCTTCCGCAACTCATGGAGCGCCTCATCACGGTGGCCTTCTGCCAGGGCCCGTTTGGCCGCCGCGTGGTGAATTTCCGCCTGCATGTTGGCTGTGGCCGGGCGTTTGATCACAGGTGGCTGGGCGGGCTGCAACCCACTTGGAGCCGGCGGCAAAGGCTTGGCGGCCATGGTCTCTTTGTTTAATTCTCGTAAGGCAACTTCCAGCGGCGTTGTCTTCGCGTTCGGATTGACCAGGTGAGACAAATTCAACGCAGCCGACTGCCGCGCGGCGGTCGCCGGAGGTGCCTGCGGACCACTCTTCTTTCGGGCCTGAATCTTTTCAATAATCTTCGGATCAATTTTTACCGACCGGCTAATGGCCGTCCGGGCATCCAAAGGCGCGGCCTGGGACACCACCGTCGGCAGTCGCCGACTGCTCAACAAATGATCAATGCCAGGTGCCTCCACCGCCGAGTTCAGACTTGCAGACGACAACTGAGCCAACTCCGGATCACCCGGATTAAGCTCCAGCGCCCGCACAAAATAGCGGGAACTCACCCCGGACAAATTGAACTCATGCTGAAACATCAACCCCACCCGCTTCAGAATCGAACTGTCATTCGGACGGGACGCCATCGACGCCAACAACGCAATCTGGCTCGGGAGCAACCGCACATGCCCCGCCTCCACCGCCTCCTGCAATTGACCCAACGATTTCGTAATCAGTTGCAACGACGCAATGGAAGCCTGATCCCGTTGCCCAATGAAAATCATCATCAGGTCCTGCCAGGCCCGCAAATCAAGCGGGTTGCGGGCAATGTCAACCACCAACTGGGCTTGGGAAGCGTAGCTGCTCATGGAAAAACTGTCCCCGAATCCGGCTCGGCGAACCTACCAGCTTGCTCCCCAGTGAACAACCCGATTTCAGGCTAGCTCCTGGTCACTACCCTGGGGTAGGTTCACCTAATGAACATGGACCGGCGGACCTTCGCTCGTTTACTCGCCTCGGCTGCCGCCTGTGGCGGCGCTGGCCTCTTGACCGCCTGCCAGGGCCGTGAAGACAAGACCCAGGCCGAGGCCCCCTTGCCCGCCACCGGCGAACCCCAGCGCCGCCCGATCTCCACCGCCCGCTACACCGGCCCGGAAACCTGGGTTCGCTCCGTGCCCGGCGTCGGCCCCTACGTCTCCCTCACCTTTGACGACGGACCCCATCCCCTTCACACCCCACGCCTGCTCGACATCCTCGCTCGCGAGGGGGTGCTCGCCACCTTCTTCGTCATCGGCAAAAACGTCCAAAGCTATCCGGGCGTGGCTCAACGGATCGTCGCGGAAGGACACGAAATCGCCAACCACACCTGGTCCCATCCCGACCTCATGCTCCTGGCCGAAAGCCGGGTCGCCGAAGAAATCGAACGCTGCCAAACCGTCATCCAAGAGGTCACCGGCCGAACCCCCACCCTCTTTCGTCCGCCCTACGGCAGTTTCTCCCGGGCCCGCGGCGGATGGCTCAAAAGTACCTATGGTCTGACCACCGTCATGTGGTCTGTCGACCCTCAGGACTGGCGACTTCCGGGAACCTCGGTCGTCGCTCAACGGATGCTCGCCGCCGTCCATCAAGGAGCCATCCTCCTCGCCCACGACATCCACGCCCCCACCATCGAAGCCATGCGCACGGTGGTCCCCGGACTCAAAAGTCGCGGCTACACCTGCCTAACCACCTCCGGCCTCTTGGCCAAAGGACCTGCCACGTGATCCGCGCGCCTCTCCTGGCCCTCCTCTGGGCCATTCACCTCGCCACCTCCACCCTCGCCGCCCCCCAAATCATCGTCCTGGCCGACGGCTTCGAGTTTCCCGAAGGTCCCGTCCTCCTTCCCGACGGCACCCTGCTGGTTTGTGACGTCCCAACCGGCAAGGTCTTCTCCGTCGACCCGGCCGGCGGCGGCAAAGAAGTCTGGCTGGAACTCGAGGGTGAGGCCAACGGCGCCTGCCTCGCTCCCGACGGCCGCGTCCTCATTGCCGACCGCAAAAACCGTCGAATCCTTGCCGTCGATCCCTCCTCACGCACCGTGACCCCAGCCTCGCCCGCCCACGAGTCCCTCCACTCCCCCAACGACGTCACCATCTCGCCCGAAGGCGTCATCTTTTTCACCGACCCCACTTGGAAACGGGGGTGGCGCGAGATTCCTCAACACGTCTGGCGGGTCGACGGCCCCGAGTCCATGCGTCCCCTCCGCCCCTTCCTCCAGCCCAACGGCATCAAAGTCGTTGGAGACAAATTATTCGTCGCCGAAGGAGCAACCGGAAAAATCTGGGTCAGCCAATTAATCGGCACCGGCGAAACCGACTTTCGCGAATTCTTCACCTTTGAAAACGTTCCGGCCCTCGACGGCATGGAAGCCTCCCCCGACGGACGTCTCTTCGTCGCCCTCTTCGGCGCTTCAGCCATCGCGGTCCTCTCTCCCGAAGGCCAGGAACTCGGCCGGATCCCCTTGCCCGGCAAAAACCCGACCAACGTGGTCATCAGTCCCGACGGCCAGAGCCTCTTCGTCACCGAAGCCGAGAAAAAACAAATCCTCCGGATTACCGGCTTTTAGCACCCCGCGCCTGGTTGCGTCGGTCCCACAAAACCAAAATCTGCGGCAACACCAGCAGACTACTGACCAGGCACATCAACACGCCCAGAAACATCAACAGCCCCAGACTGAACAAGCCGCGGTAAGAACTCACCATCAACGAGCCAAACCCGATCATCGTTGTCAGCGCCGACAAAATAATCGCTTTGCCCGTGCTGCTGTCGAAAATCTTCATCCCCCCCTCCTCCCGATAACGGTCCACCGTATAAACCCCGTAAGCCACACCGATCCCAATCACCAAAGGCAGCGTGATGATGTTGGCCGGGTTGAACTTGATGCCAAGCCAACCCATCAAACCTAGCGTCCACAAAATCGCCACCCCCAACGGCAAAATGGCCAACAGCACCCGACCCGGATGCCGAAAATGAATGGCCACAAACAACAAAATGGCCCCGAACGCCCACCACGCCGCCTCCACATAGCTCGACCGGAGCACCTCAATATACTCCAAATTCTGCACCGGCGTTCCCGTCGCCTTGGGATCGATCGACCGGAGATCGGCGACAAATTGCTCATTGGCCCTCCGCTCCCAAATATTTTCCTTCGGATAAACTTCAATCAGCACTCGACCGCTCGGTGCCTTGAACCGCGAAAGAAGCTCCGGCGGAATATCCTCCAACTCCACCCCACGGTCGGTCCCATGATCCCTCAGCCAGGCCAACGACCTCTGCATCGCCCCAAACACCTCCCGCTCATACCGCGTCAACCGCTCCACCAACTCTTGCTGCGTCAAGTTGCCCAAGGCTCGCTCGGCCCGTTCCAACGCCGGGATCATCCGCTGGAACGTTGCAATGGCCTGCTCCACCATCCGGCCTTTGCCCACCAACGAGGCCGCTGCCCGGTTCTTCACCGCCTCCCGCTCGGCCTCACGGGCCCGCGCCAACAAATCGCGCACCTGACGACGCACCCGGGCCACATCAATCTGAGAGGAAACCGTATCCGTCACCCTCAACCCCTCCATTTGCCGCACCACCGCCCGGACCTTCTCCAACTTCAGCTCCTGATTTTCCGGAACCAGATCGGTTAGCGACGCCACCCGATCCACCGACTCCAACGCCTCGATCTGCGGAATCAACCTCCGCGCGTGATCCAAATCATCGGCCAAAATAATCCCGTAAATAATCGAACTGTTCCCCTCAATCAGCTCATGCACCTCCCGCACCGACTCAAGCGACCGATCTTGGAGATTCAATAAGTTGTGATCGAACCCGATCCGCTTGGCCCCCTCCACCGCCAACACCGTGGCCAATAACGCCACACCCAAAACCGCCGCCGGTGCCCGGAATACGATCGCATGCACCAACCTCCCCGCCTGCCAATGCGACGCCGCCGCCTTCTTCCGGAGCTTATCCGCGGCCGTCCCCCGATCCAACGCCGCATACGCCGCCGGTAAAACCACCAGATTCGCCAACCAACAAATCAACACCCCGCCCCCTGCCACCACCCCAAACTCGGCCAACCCGATAAACTCGTTGAAGCACATGGTGAAGAACGCAGCGGCCGTCGTCAGCGCGCCCGTCGTCACCGCCACCCCCGTATGCCCCAGCGCTTCCTCCAACGCCCCAGCCACCCCCCGCCCTTTGGCCAGCTCCTCCTCATATCGCGCCATAATCTGAATGCCAAAATCCACGCCCAACCCAATCACCATGGCCACGAAAGCCTGGCTAATCAGATTCAAATGCCCCACGCTCACCACCGCAAAACCGAGCGAGGTCAGCGTGGCCCCGAGCAAAACCGTCAACGCCACCACCGGTCGTTTGATCTCCCGGTAACTCAACAAAAACACGATCGACACCAACACAAACGCCACCACCCCGGCCCGAATCGAGTCCTCCGAACTGGTCGCCAACTCATCATCCATCAACACCGGTTCCCCCGTCAGCCCAATCCTCACCTCCGGATGAGCCGCCCGAATCGGTTCCAACACCTCCCGAACCCGCCGCACCAACTCCCGATACGGCTCCGCCGCCTTCGGATCAATCGGCCCGGGCGCCGCCAACACCAACACCAATCGTCCCCCGTCCAAACGGATAAACTCATTCTCCCGGAGTTTCTCCTCAAACTGCTCCAACCCCGCTCGCGTCTGTTCCGTGGCCACCGCATTCACCCGCGCCGGTCCTCGCGGCGCGCCCTTCCCCTCCACCTCATCCGCCAACCGCTCCAACATCGCCACGAACTGGCCGATAAAGGGCACAAACTCTTTCCAATTCTCCTCGCGGCGCAAATTCTGATCCGTGAACTGCCGGTTCGCCTCATCCAGCATCCCATGCACATTCAACTGCATCCCCGGACGCCGCAGACTCCGCGCATACCCAGCCACCTCCTCCCGCAACGCATCCAACTCGTCCGGCTCCAGAAAAAACAGGAACCGCTTCTGCAACCGTGAAAAATCAAACCGAAACAACACCCGTGCCACCAACGGTTCCAACCCCGCCAACGCCTCTCCCACCTCCTGAGCCACCGCCTGATTTCGTTCCGGATCCTCCGACCGGATCGTGACCACCACATCCTCCTCAAACTGAAACTCCCGTTTATACTCCAAAAAATTCTGGTGAAACGGTGAGTCCTCCCGAATCAACGCATTGGTGTTATTCACCACCACCAACTTCGTCGCCACCAACCACCCCGACACCCCCACCGTTGCCGCCGCCAGCCCCAACACCACCCACGGCCTGGCCGCCACCCCACGAGCAACCGCTCGCAACAACGGCGACAGAAAACCGCGGGAATCCGACATAAACCCCGTCATCCTTGCCAGCCCCTCCTTGGAAAGCAAGGGGATTGGTCCCCCACGGCCCTCCTCCGCTCGCCCCCCGGATCAGCCGCTGCCCGACACCAACTCCAACACGCTGCCTCGGACCAACCCGTGCCGCGCCGCAGTCCCCGCCGGAAACTCGAGCACCTTGCACGCACTCGGATGAAACCCACTCATCCGCCACGGCCGGATCGATTCATAAATCACCACCACCCGATCGTCCCGATCCAAAAAAATCGCATCGATCGGAAACCGCATGAACCACATATGAATCGAGTTGCACGGAGCCAGCAGCACCCCCTGCCCCTCCGCCAGACCTTCCCGCCCCAACAACCCCTTCAACCGAAACCAAAAACTGCGCGAATACTCCACCTCCCCCACCTCACGTCCCCTAAATCGGACCTTGACCCGCTCCATCACCCTCACCCCCTACGGCCCCTGGCCCCAAATGACCAGCTCTTTGTTGCCCCAACCCAAACCACCTCCCCATCGACATTCCTCAGACCGAGACAACCCCTTTTTTCCCGCTCGTCGCCGTCCCGAAACGGCGCATACTGACGTCTATGCCCGGCTCCGGCTCTCCGAACGACCCGCCTTGGGCAACCCTGGCCGGCCTGGGCCTCGCCGCGCTTCTCCCCACCAGCACCGCTCTTGTTGGCACCCCGAGTTGGGCCGTGATCCTCGCTGCCGTCCTCGGAAGCAGTGCCGGAATCGTCCTAACCTTAACCGCACGGCACAAAGCCAACCTCACCCGAGAAAACGAAGCCGCCCGGTTCGCCCGCACCATGCGGGAACGACAACCAGTCGGTGCCCTGGCCGCCCCTTGGTCCATCGCCGCCCAAGCCTGGGACGAAACCCTCGCCGAGGAACGGGCCGAACAGGCCGCTCGCCAGGCCGATCACCAGAAAGACATCGACGCTCTCGAAAAAGCGGAAGCCGGTGAACGCGCCAAAAATCTCTTCGTCGCCAACATGAGCCACGAAGTCCGCACTCCCCTAAACGGCATCATCGGCATGGCCGATGCCCTCATGCAACTGCCCCTCACCCCCGATGCCCGCGCCCTCGTCCGCGTCATCCGCCATTCCGGAGACGATCTCCTCGTCATCCTCAACGACGTCATCGACCTCTCCCGCCTTGAATCGGGCCGCCTCGAACTCCAACCTGTTCCCTTCGACCCCTCCGATTCCATCGAAAGCGTCCTCACCCTCATGCGCCCCTCCGCAGAAGGCAAACACGTCAAACTCTCCGCCGAGATCGATCCCACCGCCGCCCGCGAGATCATCCTCGACCCGGTTCGCTTCCGACAGATCATCCTCAACCTCGTCGGCAACGGCATCAAATTCACCGAATCAGGCGAGGTCCGCGTTTCGGCCCGGTTCGAAGAAGCCCCCGGCTCCGGCTCCGGCCACATCTTTGTCTCCGTCCAAGACACCGGCATCGGCATCCGGGCCGAAGACCAAGTCAAACTCTTCAAACCCTTCAGCCAAATCGATTCCACCCAGTCCCGCCATTACCAAGGTTCCGGCCTCGGCCTCTCCCTCTGCAAACGGTTGGTCGAACTCATGAACGGTGCCATCTGGGTCAACAGCACCCCCGGCGAAGGGTCGGTCTTTTCCTTCTACCTCAAAGCCGGCCTTCCCAACTCCGAACAACTCGACCCCATCGCCCCCGATGTCCGGCCCGAAACCGAATCGGTCCGATCCGCCGCCATCCACCGCAAAACCACCAGCCTCCGCATGCTCGGCGACATGGGCGTCCGCCACCCGCTCGACATTCTCCTCGCCGAGGACAATCCCGTCAACGTCCAGGTCGCCCGACGGCTCCTCCGCGCCCTCGGCTACACCTGCGAAGTCGTGGACAACGGTCGAGCCGTCCTCGCCGCGCTCAATGAACGCTCCTACGACGTCCTGCTCCTCGACGTCCAAATGCCGGAAATGGACGGGCTCGAAGTGGCCCGGCACCTCCGTCAACACTACGCCGACCCCCTCCGCCCCTACCTCATCGCCGTCACCGCCAACGCCATGTTCGGATCCAAAGAAGAATGTCTCGCCGCAGGCATGAACGATTACGTCGCTAAACCCATCCGCGGCCTCGACCTCCAATTCGCCCTCCAGCGCGCCGTCCAGGCTCTCGGCCTGGGCACCTCCCAACACTAACAGCCCAAACGAAACGCAACGCCGTTGTCGTCCAAGAGTCACACGATCGTCGAAATCCTCGGCGAACTTCCCCTCTCCGAATGGCAGTCATCCCCCTCTCGCTCCGGCCCGCCCGAAGCCCGGCCTACTTCGTCCGTTTGGCTGAAACGCCCGACGACGTCCGCCGCGCTCAACGGCTCCGCTTCGAAGTGTTCAACCTCGAACTTCAAGAAGGCCTCGAATCCTCCTTTGCCACCGGACTGGATATCGACCCCTTCGACACCTTCTGCGACCATCTCCTCGTCGAACACGGCCCAACCCGCGAACTCGTCGGCACCTACCGCCTGCAAACCGGCCCCCAAGCCGCCGCCGGGCTCGGCTATTACAGCGAACAAGAATTCGATTTCCGTCCCTTCGAACCCCTCCGCACCCAAATGGTCGAACTCGGACGAGCCTGTGTCCACCGCGACCACCGCTCCATGCTGGTCATCGCCTCGCTATGGCGTGGCATTGCCGACTACGCCCGGCACCATGGCGGCCGCTACCTCATCGGGTGCAGCTCCCTCACCTCCCAAGACCCCGCCGAAGCCGCCGCCGTTTACCATCGCCTCGCCGCTCACCATCTGGTCGCTCCTCCGTGGCGGACACGCCCTCACCCCACCTTTCACTGCCCCCGCGTTGAACCGGGCGATCCCACCACGCCCGCCCCGCGCCTCCTCCTGGCCTACCTCGGACTCGGCGCAAAAATCTGCGGAGAACCCGCGCTCGATCGCCAGTTCAAAACCATCGACTTTCTCACCTTTCTCGACTTGAACGACCTCGCCCCGGGTGCCCATCGTTTC